>NZ_CFIFWG010000004.1:0-767 GCF_984466335.1 Roseitalea sp.
GGAAAGCTCTTCGCGCGCATCGACACACTCTGGCGAAACCGAGATCGCCTGGACCTGACCACCGAGCAGGCGCTGGTGCTCAGGAACTGCCATCGCAATTTCGTCCGCCAGGGCGCCGCGCTCAAGGGCGACGCGCAGGCGCGCCTGATCGCGATCAACGAACGGCTCGCCGCGCTGGGGACGGCGTTCGGCCAGAACGTGCTCAGGGACGAGGCCGACTGGGCGCTGGTTCTCGACGCGCCGGGCGACCTTGCCGGGCTGCCGTCCTCGACCGTGGCGGCCATGGCCGCGGCCGCGGCCGAGCGCGGCCATGACGGAAGGCATGCGGTCACCCTGTCGCGTTCCGTCATCGTGCCGTTCCTGACCTTTTCGACCCGTCGCGATCTGCGCGAGAAGGCGTTCGGCGCCTGGACGGGCCGCGGCGAGGGCGGCGGCGAGGGCGACAACCGGCCGGTGATCGCCGAAACGCTCGCGCTGCGCGCCGAAAAGGCGCAGCTTCTGGGCCATGCCAGCTTCGCCGCGCTCAAGCTCGACGGCACCATGGCCGGAACGCCCGAGGCGGTCAACGAGCTGTTGGAGACCGTGTGGGAGAAGGCGCGCGGCCGGGCGGAAACCGAGGCCGAGGACATCGTCGCGCTGATGCGGGACGAAGGCGCCAACCACGGCCTCAGAGCCTGGGACTGGCGCCACTATGCCGACAAGATCCGCGCGGCGCGTCACGCCTATTCCGACGACGAGGTCAAGCCGTTCATGCCGCTCGAACGGAT
>NZ_CFIFWG010000004.1:777-43259 GCF_984466335.1 Roseitalea sp.
AGGCGGCCTTCTTCGTCGCAAACAGGCTCTTCGGTCTGAGGTTCGCCGAACGCCCGGAGATCGCGGTGCATCACCCCGATGCCCGCGTCTGGGCGGTCACGGACGCGGCCGGCCGGCACAAGGCGGTCTTCATTGGCGACTATTTCGCCCGGCCCTCCAAGCGCTCCGGGGCATGGATGAGCGCGATGCAGGTTCAGTCACGCCTGCTCGGCCGCACGCCCATCGTCACCAACACGATGAATTTCGCAAGGCCGCCCGCCGGCGCGCCCGCCTTGCTGTCGTTCGACGACGCGCGCACCCTGTTCCACGAATTCGGTCACGCGCTGCACGGGATCATGTCCCAGGTGACCTATCCGAGCGTGTCGGGGACGAACGTGCCGCGCGATTTCGTCGAACTGCCCTCGCAGCTTTTCGAACACTGGCTGACCGCGCCGGAGGTGCTCGACCGGTTTGCCCGGCACCATCGGACCGGCGAACCCATGCCGCGAGCGCTTCTCGACAAGGTGCTCGCGGCGCGCACCTTCAACGCCGGCTTCGATACGGTGGAATACACCGCCTGCGCCCTCGTCGACATGGCCTATCACCAGCGGGCCGAGGCGCCCGGCGATCCGGCCGCGTTCGAGGCGGAGCGGCTTGCGGCCCTCGCCATGCCGCCGGCGATTGCGATGCGGCACCGCTCGCCGCATTTCCAGCACGTCTTTTCGGGCGACCATTATGCGGCGGGCTACTATTCCTACATGTGGTCGGAGGTGCTGGACGCGGACGCCTTCGCCGCCTTCGAGGAGGTAGGCGACGTGTTCGATCCACACCTGGCCGAGGCGCTCGGCCGGCATATCTACGCCTCCGGCGGGACAATGGAGCCCGAGGACGCCTACAAGGCCTTCCGCGGCAGGCTGCCGACGCCCGATGCCATGCTCGAAAAGCGCGGCCTGGCGTAGGCGCGCAACGCACGGGGCTTGCGTCATGAACGATCATCTGCGACAGCGCTTTTCGCGCATCCGCCCCGATGGCGACACCCATGAGCGCGACGTCTGCGAGCGCTGCGGCTTCGTTGCCTACCACAATCCGAAGATCGTGACCGGTTCGGTCGTCACCCATGGCGGCCGCATCCTTTTATGCCGGCGCGCGATCGAGCCCCGCCGCGGCTACTGGACGGTGCCCGCGGGCTATCTGGAGCTGGGCGAAACGCCCCAGGAGGGCGCGTTCCGCGAGGCGCGCGAAGAAGCCAATGCGGCGCTCGACCTGCACGGGCTCCTGGCGGTCTACACCGTGCGAAGGTTGAGCCAGGTTCAGCTCATCTATCGGGCGACGCTGCGCGACGGCCGCCATTCGCCCGGCGAGGAGAGCCTGGAGACGGCCCTTTTTGCGTGGGACGAGATGCCCTGGACCGATCTGGCTTTCCCCTCCGTTCACTGGATGCTCGACCACCAGCGCGCGTTCGAGGACGGATCGGGCACGCCGCCTTTCGGCAATCCCCCGGATGCGGATTGATCCCGCGCAAGGATCGCTCTTGCGGCACATGCCAGAGCGTTCAATCTCATGACGGAACGCTCTATGGCACTTGCCCTGATCCCCGATTCACGCGCACTGCGCCAGCTCTTTGATTTTGAGCATGTTCCTGTCCGAAAACAGCACGCACCTTTCGGGAACAGGCCCTAGTTCAACGCATCGCCGAACAGCGTGCGGTGCATCAGAGCATAGATCTCGGTGTTGTCGACGAGCGGTTCCATCATGTCGTGGTTGAGGCCGGCCGAACGGGCGATGATGCCGCCGGCGATGTCGTTGTAGCCGACGAAGGTGATGCCGAACGGATGGCTGACGCCTTCCTTGTCGGGCGCGGACATGAAGACGTCGCCGAAATTGCCCTGCTGGCCGTGCAGGATGCCGCCGCCGGAGGTCGAAGCGGCGACCGCGCCGCCTTCGCGAGCCTGCGAGCCGGACAGGACGTGCATGCCGGCGGCGTCGGAGTCGGCGGCCATGATCAGCATGGTGTCGTCACGGGCCTCGACGAAGTCCATCAGAACGCCGGTGGCCTCGTCGGCGCGGCGCAGCGCCTCCAGCGTGCCGTAGGCGTTCATGTTGTTGGCGATGTTGTCGGTGCCTTCTTCCTCGATCACCATGAAGAAGCCGTCCTCGTCGCGCGCGATGATCCGCAGGGCGGCATCGGCCATCTCGGCGATGGTCGGCGCCCCCTCCCAGTAGGTGGGCAGACCCTCGATGAGGTTGCGCTCGCGCTCCTGGTCGTTGAAGGTGTGGTTGTGGGCGAACACGCCCAGCAGCATGTCCACCTCCTCAAGGTTCAGCGCCATCAGTTCATCGCGCGTGTAGACGACGGTGTAGCCCAGTTCCTGGGCGCGCTCGATCAGGTTCAGGCCGTCCTCGCGCTGGCCTTCGCCGTGGCGGCCCTCGGTGCCCTCGGGCAGCAGGAAGCGCTCGCCGCCGGCCATGATGACCCGAAAGCCGGATTCGATGACTTCCTGGGCGATCTCCGCAGTGTTGCCGCGCGACTCGTTGGAAGCGGCGAAGACCGCCGTGCCCGGCTCGGCGATGTGACCCGACTGGACCAGCGCGACGGCCTTGCCGGCCTCATGGGCCTCTTCGGCGATCGTCATCTGCTTGCCCGAGGCGGCGGTGATCTCTTCGGTGCGGTTCAGGCCGAAGGAATCGTGATGGACCTTGACGCCGTAGGCGTGAACGGTGGCGCCGCCATGGGACGTGCCGGTCAGGCGTGTCGCCATGTGGCCGGTATAGACGCCGACGCCCGGCAGGCGATCCCAGTTCAGTTCGCCGTCGGGGCCGGCAAAGGCGATCCGTGCGGCCGCCCAGTGGCTGGCGCCGGCGCCGTCGGGATGGAAGAAGATGACATTGCCCGTTGCAGCGTCCTGAGCCGCGGACGGAACGGCCGGAAGCAGGGCCAGGGCTGCCACGGCGGCGAGCAGAGTTCCTTTGCGATGCATTTTTGCCTCACCTGTGCTGGGTATGTGGAGTGTCAGAGGCAGCTTTTGCCGCCACACATCGCAAATGGGCGTGCCGGTCGCCGACACAATAACCTGAATGTGAAACTTTTCTGAAATCGCAACTTAGCCAACACGAAGGCCACGACAGGAATATAGATGTAAATGTCAACCGCTCAAAATGACGCATGATCACGCTTTTCACTTCCCTGCACCTTCCAATGCCGGCCCGTGATCGTAATCGGATAATCTCGCAAAGAAAAACTGGCCGGGAGCCGGCTTGCAAAGTGAAATACCGCATGGAGCGAGGGATGGCGGCAAGCCGTGCCGCGAACCCGCCTCCCGCTCGGGTCACGGGCGCAATTCGGGCCGGTCGGCGAACAGGGCGAGCGCTTCTGGGTTGGCCAGCGCCTCCTTGTTCCTGACGGGGCGGTCGTGCACCACCTCGCGCACCGCCAGCTCGACGATCTTGCCCGATTTGGTGCGCGGTATGTCGTCGACCGGCAGCACCACCGCCGGCACGTGGCGGGGCGAGGCGCCGGCGCGGATCTTCGCCCTGATCGCCTTGACCAGTTCATCGGTCATGTCGACCTCGTCGGCGAGGCGCACGAACAGGACCACCCGCACATCGTCGTCCCACTCCTGGCCGATGCAGATCGCCTCGACCACTTCGGGCAATTGCTCGACCTGGTTGTAGATTTCGGCCGTGCCGATGCGGACGCCGCCGGGATTGAGCGTGGCATCGGACCGGCCATGGATGACGATACCGCCATTTTCGGTGATCTCGGCGAAATCGCCGTGGCACCAGACATTGGCGAACCGCTCGAAATAGGCGGCATGATACTTGCCCCCGTCCGGATCGTTCCAGAAGCCCACCGGCATGGACGGGAAGGCCCTGGCGCAGACCAGTTCGCCCTTCTCGCCGGTCACCGGCCTGCCCTCGTCGTCCCACACCTCGGCGGCCATGCCGAGACCGGGCCCCTGGATTTCGCCCGTAAAGACCGGCTCGCCCGGAATGCCCAGCACGAAGCAGGAGACGATGTCGGTCCCGCCGGAGATCGAGGCCAAGTGCACATCGGCCTTGATGCCGTCATAGATGAAGCGGAAACCCTCCGGCGACAGCGGCGAACCCGTCGAGGAGAGGACGCGCACGCTCGACAGATCGTGCGTGTCGATCGGTCTCAGGCCCGACTTGCGCACGGCGTCGATGAACTTCGCCGACGTGCCGAAATGGGTCATCGCCTCGGCGTCTGCATAGTCGAACAGCGCGTTGCCGTCCGGGGCGAAGGGCGAGCCGTCGAACAGCAGCAGCCTCGCCCGCGACGCCAGCGCCGAGACCAGCCAGTTCCACATCATCCAGCCGCAGGTGGTGAAGTAGAACACCCGGTCGCCCGCGCCGATGCCGGCATGGTAACGATGCTCCTTGAGGTGTTGCAGAAGCGTGCCGCCAGCCGAATGGACGATGCACTTGGGAACGCCCGTGGTGCCGGAGGAATAAAGGATGTAGAGCGGATGGTCGAAGGGCAACCGCGCGAACGTGACCGGCTGTGCCGAAAACGCGCCGAGCGCCGGGCCGAGCGCCTCGGCCTTCGGCGTTGCGGCGGCGACGGCTTCGGCGTCGCCCAGATAGTCGACGACGAGGACGGTGCCGACCGAGGGCAGCGCGGGTACGATCTGGGCGAGCTTGTCGCCGATGGCGATCCGCTTGCCATTGTACCAGTAGCCGTCGCAGGCGATGAACAGGACCGGCTCGATCTGGCTGAACCGGTCCAGAACGCCCCTGGGTCCGAAGTCGGGCGAACAGGACGACCAGATGGCGCCGATCGAGGCCGCCGCGAGCATGCCGGCCACCGCTTCGGGCATGTTGGGGAGCATGGCGGCGACGCGGTCGCCGGCCCTGACGCCGCGGGCGATCATGAACTGCCGCAACCTGGAGACGAGCGCGTGCAGATCGTCCCAGCTCAGGCGCCGTTCGGCCTTGTCCTCGCCGCGAAAGACGATCGCGTCCTCCGGCCCCGTTTGCCGCAGCAGGTTCTCGGCGAAGTTGAGCCGTGCATGCGGAAAGAAGCGGGCGCCGGGCATCGCATCGCCGTCGGCGAGCACGACCGACCCCTTGTCGCCGATCACGCCATTGTCGTCCCAGACCGCCGACCAGAACGCCGCGCGATCATCGACGGACCAGCGGTGCAGTTCGGCATAGCTGCCGAAGGATCGCCCCGCGCGTTCGCCGGCATAACCCATGAACGCCCGCATCGCCGAGGCTTGGGCGACCGCCGGCGACGGTGTCCAAAGGGGTGACGCCATGACCATGAACCCTCCTCAATTTCATGTTCGCATGTCTGGTACGCCCTGATGCGAACGCTCGCAAGACGAGCGCGTCCGGCGCGGCCCGATAAGTGGGGCGCAGCGCCCGTGGCGGCTGTCCGCGCGGGGCGATATTTGTTACAGCGACGCCATGGGTAGGTTGGTGTTGCGTATCGCGGTCATTTCCGCGGCCGTCCTTGCGGCCGCGGGCGCTCTTTTTGCCGTCAGCCTTCCTTGGCTGGTGTCGACCGAGGTCGTGCAATCGTCCATCGAACGCGAACTCGGCAACTTCTTCGGCACCCGGGCGCAGATCGGCGGGCGAACCGAGGTGACCGTTTTCCCCCGCCCAAGGGTCGCGCTCCGCGATGTCCGGATCGAGGCGCCTGGGCGGGACGCCGGGACGATCCTCGCCAGCGAGAGCCTTGAGGCCGATATCGGGCTCGTCGGCCTGATCGGCGGCCGTCCGGAGTTTTCCAACTTCCGGCTCGTCCGCCCGCACCTGCGGCTCGTCCGGCAGGCGGACGGACGGATCGACTGGCTGGCGCAGAGCGGCCGCGTCGGGCGGCTGTTCGCGGCCTGGGGCAACGATGCGGCGCCGGGCGGGAGCCGCCCCCAGCACCATCAGGCGGGCGTGGGCGACCGACTCGGCACGATGATCGCCGAAAATGGCCGCCTGACGATCGAAGGGGCCGACGGCAAGATCGTCGAGGACATCACCGAGATCGACGCGACGGTGAACTGGCCGCGCCTGGATGCGCCGCTTGCCGTGACGGCCGATCTGATCTGGCGCGGTGCGGCCGGCTCGGTTCGCTTCGCCACGCAGGCGCCGACCGCCTTCTTCCGCAACGCCCCGGCCGAGACCCGGTTCGCGATCGATTCGGAAACGGTCGCGCTCGACTTCAACGGCCGTGCCAATGTCGGCGGACCGCCGTTCGCGGACGGCACGCTCACCTTCGCCACGCCCTCGGTCCGGACCTTCATGACGCTGCTCGATGCCGACGTGACGGCCGGGCGGGCGCTGGGCGCGGTGGAGCTGTCGGGGCCGGTGCGGCTGGCGCAGCGGCGCATCCGTTTCGAGGGGCTTTCAATGTCCATCGACGGCAACGGCGGCAAGGGTGTCCTTGAGATCGGGCTGAACCAGCCCGACACCGGGCCGGCCCTGACCGGCACGCTCGATTTCCAGTCGCTGGACATCCGCGCCTTCCTGTCCGCCTTCGTCGACGTCCAGGGGCTGATCGGCACCGGCGCGATCGAGACGAGCCGGGCCGCCTCGCAGATGACCGCCGATTTCCGCATCTCGGCGGCAAGCGCGACCTTCGGCGATCTGAGGCTCGGCGATCTGGCCGCGACCGCCCAGGTATCCGAGGAGGTCGCGATCTTCGACATCGGCGATGCCCAGGCCTATGGCGGGCATGTCCAGGCCCGGCTGAGCCTTTCACCAGGCATCGACGGCGAAACGGCCGAGGTCATGCTGTCCGGACAGAATGTCGACACCGCCGCCATCGGCGAGGCCTATGCGCTGCCGCGCGCCTTGCCGCGCGGGCGGGGCGATTTCTCGGTGACCTTGAGCGGACCCGCCGCCGGCCCGCTGCGCTCGACCCGCGATCTGGCAGGCACGATCGCCATCGAGATGGCGGCCGGCGTCATGCCCGGTTTCGGCCTCGATGCGCTGTTCGAGCGCAAGCAGATCGCCCGCTACTTTTCTCTGGACATGGATGCGGCGGCCCAGCGGTTCGAGACGGCGCGCCTTTACGGCGACATCGCCGAGGGACTGCTGACGCTGAAGGAGACCCGCATCACCTATCCGCAGGGCGATGTGCTGCTCAGCGGCATCGTCTCGCTCGGCAGCGGAAGTCTTGCCGTGACCGCGATGGCGGCGCGCGGCCATGGCGCGCCGGACACGCCGAACGGGGAAGCGAACGAGGAACGCGGCGCCCCCGAGGAGACCGCGCAGTTCTTCGTCGGCGGCTCGTGGAACCGGCCGTTCGCGACACCGGTCCTGCTGCCGTGACGCGCGCCGGGCGCGCACCAGGACGACGGCCGGAACCCGGTCAGAACAGCGATCCCTGGCCGCCCGGCCGCGGCTTTGGCTTTTCCCTCGTCTGCGGCGGTTTTGGCGCCGAAGGCGAGGGAGGGCCGGCCTTGCCGGCGATGACGTCGAGCCGGTCGTCGCCGGCGAACTGGATCGTCAGCCGGTCGCCCGCCGCAACGGAGCCGGAGCGGCGCAGCGGCGCGCCATGCGCATCGCGCACCAGCGCGTAACCCCTTTCAAGCACGCTTTCATAGGACAGCGACCCGAGCAGCCGCGCGGCCTCGGCAAGGCGGCCGCCGGCTTCGCCGAGCGTGTCCCGCGCGGCCCGGTCGATGCGCGCCACCGCCTGCGCCATGCGGCGCGCGCCATCCTTGCGCAACCTCCCGCTGGTCCGGGGCGACAGGCGCGCGGCGCGGTGGGCGAGATCCCGGCGCCGCAGATCGAGCCCGCGCGACAGGCCGAGCGGCAAGCCCCGCGCCAGCCGGTCAAGGCGCAACCGGTCCCGCCCGGCCATGTCCGAAAGCCGGACCGGCGCGAGCAGCGCGTCCAGCCGCGCAAGACGATTTCGCCGGTCCGCGACGGCGACATCCAGGCCCGATCGCAGCCGACCGTCCAGGGCGTCGAAGCGCTGTCGCGGCAGGGCGAGGATCCGGTCGGGCCGGGGCAGGCCGCGCGCCAGCGCCGTCAGCCGGGTGCGGCGATCGTCGGCAAGGCGGCTGATCGCGCCCGAAAGGCGCGCGCCGAGTTGGGCGATATGGGCCTCAAGGTCCGCCCGCACGGGCACGGCGATCTCGGCGGCGCCCGTGGGTGTGGGCGCGCGCCGGTCGGCCGCATGGTCGATCAGCGTCGTGTCGGTCTCGTGGCCGACCGCCGAGATGAGCGGAATGGCCGAGCGCGCCGCCGCGCGCACCACCACCTCCTCGTTGAAACCCCAAAGGTCTTCCAGACTGCCGCCGCCGCGCGCGACGATCAGCACGTCCGGCCTCGGCGCCGTGCCGTCCGGCGTCAGCGCGTTGAACCCGTCGATCGCCGCGGCCACCTCGGCCGCCGAGGTCTCGCCCTGCACCCGCACCGGCCAGACCAGCACGCGGGCGGGAAAGCGGTCGGCGATGCGGTGGACGATGTCGCGGATCACCGCGCCGGTCGGCGAGGTGACGACGCCGATCACGCGCGGCATGAAGGGCAGCGGCTTCTTGCGGTCCGCCTCGAACAGCCCTTGGGCGGCCAGCTTCTTGCGCCGCTCGTCGAGCAGCGCCATCAGAGCGCCCGCGCCGGCGGGCTCGATCGCGTCGATGACGATCTGGTATTTCGACGAGCCGGGATAGGTCGTCAAGCGGCCCGTGGCGATGATCTCCAGCCCTTCCTCGGGCTTGAAGGCCAGCTTGGAGAAGGCGCCGCGCCAGATCACCGCTTCGAGCGTGGCGCGCTCGTCCTTGAGGCGGAAATAGGCATGGCCCGAGGCGTGCGGGCCGCGATAGCCGGACACCTCGCCGCGCACGCGCACCCGGCCGAACGCGTCCTCGACCGTGCGCTTGACCGCCTGGCTGACCTCGGAGACCGAATATTCGGCAACGTTCGAGGCGGCGGAAGAATCGGACAATGGCAAGTCTGAAGCCATCGCCGTTTGTTTCAGCGCGCCGCCACGCGGTCAAGTGGCGGCATGCCAAACCCGGCGCGCCCGCTTAGCGGTCGCGGGCAACGTTCTTGTGATGCGCGGACGCTGAAGGGCCCCGTTACCGGCTTTTGATCACCGAGCGCAGATAGGCGTCGAAAATGGCGTCGATGCCCTTCCGGTAACCCTCCTGCGTCTGGCGGCCCGTCTCGAACATCTGGCCGAACAATTCCTCATAGGCGTTGCCGCCCGGCTCCGGTTCGGGCTCGGGCATGCCGCCGAACATCCGTGCCAGCGCCTCGGCGAACGGATCGCCGCCCGACCCGCGCGCCGGCTGGCGCCGCATCGCCATCAATTGCTCCATCATGTCGACCACCGGGTTGCCCGATGCCGGACCCGGCGAAACCTGACCCGTCGACTGCTTGAACAGCCCGCCCATCAGGGTCGAGGCGATCACCGGCAGCATCCGTTCGAGGACCTGCCGGCCGACACCCGTGGCCTGCTCGGCCTGGGCGGCAACGGCGCGGCTGACCGCCTTGGAGCCGAACAGGTGGCCCAGAATGGCGTTGCCTTCGGCGATTCCCGGCGGCTGGAACGCGGTCTGCATGTCCTCGAAATATCGGGCATGCCGGCCGGTCGACAGCGCTTGCATGAAACCGGCCACGCCCGCCGGATCGGCGGTGTTGCGCTTGAGCCCCGCCGAGAAGGCGGGCATCAGCGCTTCGATCGCCTGCTCGGTCTGCCGCGCCGACAGGTCGAACCGGCGGGCCATCATCTGCATCGCCTCGCCGCTCTGCGCCCGTGTCAGGGTCTCGAACAGGGTCATCATGCGCGCGCCTCCCTCGCATTGGGGGCCTGAGCCTAACATGCGAGCCAATGCCCGCAACCGGGCTTTCGCCGCAGGGCTTCACCGCAAAGCACCACAGCGCTATAGAAAGCCAGACGCACACAGGGTGATCGATGCCGGACGACATGAAGGCCCGCGCGAGCCAGGCGCCCCATGCCGGCGGCGGCAAGAAGCCGCCCAGGCGCGCCGTTCCAGACTTCGTTCGCAATCTGCGCGGCGTCGCCGACTGGGCGCAGGCCGGCCCCTGGCTGGCGGCCCGCTCGATCGAGGACATTGAATGCATCACGCCCGACCTTGCCGGCATTGCGCGGGGCAAGATGATGCCATCGTCCAAATTCACCTCGAACACGGCGCTGGCATTGCCCTCGGCGCTGTTCCGCCAGACGATCTCGGGCGAGTATCCCGATGAGACCGGCGCGTTCCGCCACGACCCGCGCGACGGCGACCTGAAGCTGGTGCCGGACCTTGCGACACTGTCCGTCGTGCCCTGGGAGAGCGATCCGACCGCGCAGGTGGTCTGCGACCTTGTCGACCAGCGCACGGGCGAACCGTCCCGGATCACGCCGCGCCAGGTGCTCAAGCGGGTGATCGGCGCCTATGCCGAAAAGGGCTGGCGGCCGGTGGTCGCGCCCGAGATCGAATTCTATCTGGTCGCCAAGAACACCGATCCCGACTACCCGCTGCAACCGCCGACGGGGCGTTCCGGGCGCCCGATCTCGGGCGGGCAGAGCTATTCGATCGCCGGCATCAACGAGTTCGACGAACTGATCGACGACATCTACCATTTCTGCGAGGCCCAGGGGCTGGAGATCGACACGCTGATCCACGAGGAAGGCCCCAGCCAGCTCGAAATCAACCTGCGCCATGGCGACCCGCTGGCGCTGGCCGACCAGACCTTCCTGTTCAAGCGCACGATCCGCGAGGCGGCGCTGAAGGCGGACATGTACGCCACCTTCATGGCCAAGCCGATCCAGGGCGCGCCGGGCAACGCCATGCACATCCACCAGTCCGTGGTCGACGCGGGGACCGGCACCAACATCTTCACCAAGGCGGACGGCGGCGAGACGGCCCTGTTTCGCGCCTTTGTCGGCGGCATGCAGCACTATATGCCCAAGGCGCTGGTGATGATCGCCCCTTACGTCAACTCCTATCGCCGGCTGACCCAGTCGGTCGCCGCGCCCGTCAACACCGCCTGGGGCTATGACAACCGGACCACCGCGTTCCGCATCCCATCGTCCAACCCGCAGGCCCGGCGTGTCGAGAACCGGCTGCCCTCGTCGGACGCCAATCCCTATCTGGCGCTCGCCGCCTCGCTGGCCTGCGGCTATCTGGGCATGGTCCATGGGCTGGCGCCGACAGAGCCGACCGCCGAGACCGCCAACGAGGGCGAGATCGACCTGCCGCGCGGCCTTCTGGAGGCCGTCTCGCTGCTTGAGGGGGAGCACGCCTTCGACGGCATTTTGGGCCGCGAATTCATCGCCAACTATGCCGGCGTCAAGCGCGGCGAGTTCGAGACCTTCATGCGGGTGATCAGCCCATGGGAGCGCGAGTTCCTGCTGCTCAACGTTTAGACGGGCCGCGCCCCTTCACAGGGCCCGATTGGCGAGCGGAGGCGCAACCGACGCAGGGATTTGAAACCTTGCCGTCGGCGCCGGTGTCGATCGCATGCCCCATGCGCTTGAGATGAACCGGCCGGCCCTCATGCGGCAGCGCTCTCAAGCCGGCCGATCAGGGCGGGGAGATCGGCGACCGTATCGATCACGTGATGGGCGCCCGCCGCCTTGAGCCTGGCGGTGACGCGGGCGCGCATCGCGGCGCGGTCGGCTTCGGACAGGGCGGCCAGTTCCTCGGGCGTCAGTCCTGCCTCGTTGCCGGACAGGCACACGCCGACGGTGACACAGCCCGCTGCTATTCCCTCTGCGATGCCCGGCTCGGTGTCGTCCACCTTGATCACCGCCGCCGGCGGATAGACGGCCAGGTCGACGAAGCATTTGTACATCATCAACGGACCCGGCCGCCCCTCGGGCAGGTCGTCGGCGCAGACCAGATTGTCCGGCGCATAGCCCTGCTCGGCGGCCACCGGCAGAACGCGCTCCATGATGGAGCGGGTGTATCCGGTGGTCGAGCCGATCTTCATGGCGCGCGCGCGCAGCCAGTTCACCGTCTCCAGCGCGCCTGGAACGAGTTCGGCATGGTCGGCGGCCACCGCCTCGTTCATCGGCACGAACACCTCGTAGACGCGATCGACGTCGGCGTCGGTGGGCGCGGCGCCATGCCGGCCGGCCCATCGCTCGGCGATATCGGGATCGTTCAGCATGGCGCGGATGTGATCCCATTTCGGCGCGCCCATGGGCTTGCGCGCGTCAGCGATCGTCACATCGATTCCGAACTTTTCAAAGGCGCGCACGAACACGCCCATCGGCGCGAACGAGCCGAAATCGACCATCGTGCCGGCCCAGTCGAAGACCACGGCTTTGAACATGAAACGTCTCCATTCAACCAAACAGGTCGGCCATCACCTCTTCGCCGATGGCGAACGCGGTCGACGCGCCGGTGCCCGAGGTGACCAGCACGGCGCGAACCGCATCGGACACGCGGTCGACGAGCATCAGGCGGTCGCCGGCGGACGCATAGGTGCCGGTCCAGCGCTCGACGACGGTCCGGTCCGGCAGGTCGAGCACCGCGTCCAGTTCGTCGAGGATCAATTGATCCACATGGCTGGGCGCGAAAGGCGGCGGCGTGTCCGCATAAAGATGGCTGTCGCCGACCACCAGGCTGCCGTCGGCCGACTGGACCGCGATCAGGTGCACGCCCTGCGCCAGCGCTTCGCCCTGTTCCGCTTCGAGCACCCGCCGCAGCGCCACGGCTTCCGGCAGGTCTGCATAGCCGTGATAGCGGACAAGGCCGAGATCGCTCATCACCGCCGCGCCAAGGCGCATTCCGCCCGCCGGCCGCACGCGCATCATGTGCAAAAGGCATTTCGTCAGGCCGTATCGGGCGATGCGTTCGGGAACCAGCGTCAGGAAATCGTCGCCGGGGCAGATGACGGCCACCTCGGCGCGCACCGTCCCGCCCGTCGTCTCGATCACGGGCGGTTCGACCGCCTTGACCAGCGTGTTGCGCCTGAACGTGACGCCATGGGCCTCTTCCAGCCAGGCGGCGAGCCTGGGAACGGCGTCCCTCGATTCGACACGCAACTCATGCGGGCTCCACAAGACGGCCGACAACGCGCCGTTGCGCAGGTTCGGCACCTTCTTACGGGCTTCATCGGCGGTGATCAGGTCGCAGCCTTGCCCCATCTCGGTCGCTGCGAAGGCTTCAAGAACCGCCACGGCCTCCGGGCGGCGCGCGGTCATGGCAAGGCCCGCATGGATCACATCGATCTTCGCCCGAGGTGCGATCTCCGCCCAGATGTCGCGGCTGCGCCGCGCCCTGTGCCAGCATTCGCCCGCCTTCTGGCCGGTGACGGTGACGAAGCCGAAATTGCGCACCGAGGCGCCGTTGGCCTGGGCGTCGCGGTCGATGACGACGACGCGCTTGCCGCGCCGCGCGGCGGCCAGCGCATGGGCAAGCCCGACGATGCCCGCGCCGATGACCGCAATGTCGAAGTTCATTTGAGTTCCTTTTCCAAGAAGACGCGCAGATGCTCGTCGCGCCGGTGCGGCGACGGGCCGGTGCGGATGATCTGATAACCGCGCCGGCCGCAATAAGCCACCCAATCGGTCATGATCGCGGCCGTTTCCAACCCGCGCCTCATGCCGGACGGAATGGAACTGGGGTGAAGTGCCGGCCGATGCGGGCGCGCGGCCATGGCGTACCTTGCGCAAGCGCCTATATTGGTTATGTCAGCGACGAGGCGGGACGGGATAATGACCATCCATTTCGACAATTCCTATGCGCGGCTGCCCACCCGTCTGTTCACGCGGCAGGCCCCCGCGCCGGTCATCGCGCCCGCGCTCATCCGCCTCAACCGGCCGCTTGCCGCCGAACTCGGCCTGGACGTCGGCTGGCTGGCCTCGCCCGACGGCATCGCCATGCTCGCCGGCAACGCTTTCCCGGAGACGGCCGCGCCGCTGTCGATGGCCTATGCGGGCCACCAGTTCGGCAATTGGGTGCCGCAGCTCGGCGACGGCCGCGCGCTCCTGATCGGAGAGGTGGTCGATGTCAACGGCACCCGCCGCGACATCCAGCTCAAGGGATCGGGCCGCACGCCATGGTCGCGCATGGGCGACGGGCGCGCCGCGCTCGGCCCGGTGCTGCGGGAATATATCGTCTCCGAGGCGATGGCCGCGCTCGGCGTGCCGACGACGCGCGCGCTCGCGGCGGTGACGACGGGCGAGTTCGTGCTGCGCGAGGACCGCCTGCCCGGCGGCGTTCTGACGCGGGTCGCCCAAAGCCATGTCCGCGTGGGAACGTTCCAGTATTTCTACGCGCGGCAGGATCACGAGGCGCTCGCCGCGCTCGCCGGCCACATGATCGACCGGCACGATCCGTCCGCGCGCACGGCGGACAACCCCCATGCGGCGCTGCTCGAAGGGGTGATCGCGCGACAGGCCGGGCTGATCGCCAAATGGCTCGCGCTCGGCTTCATCCATGGCGTGATGAACACCGACAACATGGCGCTGTCGGGCGAGACGATCGATTACGGCCCGTGCGCCTTCATGGACGGTTACAATCCGGGCGCGGTCTACAGCTCGATCGACCAGTTCGGCCGTTACGCCTACGGCAACCAGCCGGCGATCGGCCACTGGAACCTCGCCAATCTGGCACAGGCGCTCGTGCCGCTGCTCCATGCCGACGCGGACAGGGCGGTGGAGATCGCCAGGTCCGCGCTGGAAGGCTACGGCGCGGCCTTCTCGGCCGCCCATGTCGCCGAGATGACCGCCAAGATCGGCCTCGCCGATGCAAGCGGGAAGGCCATGGGCCTTGTCGACGGGCTGCTGACGCTGATGGCCGCCGAGGGCGCCGACTTCACCAACACGTTCCGCGCGCTGAGCACGCTCGGCCGGACGGCGGACGGGCGCGACGCGGCGTTCCTGGACCGGTTCGCCGACCGGCCGGCGGCATCGGCCTGGCTCGACCGGTGGCGTGCCGCGCTCGACGGCGAGGCGCGGTCCGACGGGGAACGGATCGCAGCCATGAAGCGGGCGAACCCGGCCGTCATACCGCGCAACCACCAGGTCGAGCGGGCGATCGCTGCCGCCTATGGGGGCGATATGTCGGCGTTTTGCGCCCTGACCGACGCACTGGCCGATCCGTTCGCCGACCGCCCGCGCGACGATCCGCTCACCCTGCCGCCCGCGCCTGGCGAAGTCGTCCGCCAGACCTTCTGCGGCACTTGAGCCGGCCAATGCCGGCGCAGCACGCGCCGGCGTTCAGTCACGAGCGATTTCGAACAGCCTGGCCGACCGGGCGCCCGACCGGCAATAGGCGAGCACCGGTCCGGGCAGCTCCGCAAGGGCCGCCTTGGTGTCGGCGACGTTCTGGGGCGTCAGGCCGATCTGGTTGGAGACCGGGATGTAGCGCACCGCGAGCCCGGCCAGCCCGGCCGCTTCGCTGACCGCGTCGAATTGCGGCTCGTCCGGCGCCTCGCCGTCAGGACGGTTGCAGATGACAGCGCCAAAGCCCGCCTCCGCGATCGCGGCCATCTGTTCGGGATAAAGTTGGCCGGCCACGGCGAAATCATCGGTCAGGACCTTCCAGTCGGCGGAGGCTGCCTGTGTCGACATTGCTCTTTCCCTCATTGCCCGGTTCGCTTCGGCCGGCATACGGTGCCCTCAAACTCATATCTAGATGAAAACCAAGGCCATTGCGATAGGGCGCGCGAGGCGGCGGGAACGGCGGTGTTTGCATTGCGTTCACCATGGCCGCCACTCGCTGCGTCGGTTTAAGATCCTGGTCGTCTTACCCCCATAAACTCCCGCCAACCTGCGCCCTTTTGGGGAGGGCTTTTTGACCGGGAACAAGCAGCTCAGCGACGATGTCACCGATCGGATGGTCCGGCGGATGCGCTTCGGATACTGGAGCGCGCTGCTTGTCATCGCCTTGATGGCGATGATCACATTCATTCTGGTCGACAAGGCGGTCTCGACTCAGCACAACGTCAACGATCTTGTAAATCTGGCCGGCGACCAGCAAATGCTGTCGCAGCGGATCGTTCTTCTGACCAACACAGCCAATGTGGAGGACGGGCGTTACCGCCGCGCTTCCTCGCTCCACCACCTGCGCGACGCGTTGGCCGTTTTCGAGAGCAACTTCGCGGCTCTGAAATACAAGCTGGACCGCGACAGGGCAAGCCCGCAGGTGCGTGCCATGATGACCATGCCGCCCCACGACATCGGCTTCTTCACGCGCGATCTCATCGACAAGGCCGGCGCCTATCTCGTCGAGGCGGGAGCCAATCCGCAGTTGGACGTCCAGCCGCTGCCGCAGCTTTCGGCCACCGCCGTGCTCGCGGGCTATGCGGCCCTGGCCGATCAGGTCGCCCTCGAAGCGCACGGCGGCATCGCCAACATGCTGCGCCTGCATCGGATGGTGTTCATGGCGATGATGATCGTTCTTGCGCTGGCCGCGATGTTCATCTTCAGGCCGATGCTCAGGGACGTGGCGCGCAAGACCGACGACCTGATCCGCACGCGCAACGAGATGGCCCACATAGCCCGGCACGACCAGTTGACCGGCCTGTTGAAGCGCCAGGCGATCGAGGATCACGTTCACGCCGTGATGGAGATCGGGGCGGCGCCGCAGCCGTTCGCGCTGATGCACATCGGCATCGACGATTTCAAGTCGGTCAACGATACCTACGGCCATGCGATCGGCGATGCGTTCCTGGTCGAGATCGCCCGGCGCATCACCGACGGGCTGCGCGGCAAGGACGTGATCGCACGGTACGGCGGCGACGAATTCGTCGTCGTGCTCGACGGCGTCAAGACCCGGCAGAACGCGCGGAGCATTGCCGAACACGTCGCCGCGATGATCGGCAAGCCCTTCCGCATCGGCGAGATCGCGATCGATCCGCACGCCAGCATCGGCACGGCGCTCTATCCGGACGATACACACGACTTCGGCGAGCTGATGTTCGCCGCCGACCTTGCCATGTATCATGCCAAGAGCGACGAGAGCCGCAGGGCCAGCGCCTACGATCCGTCCATGCGCGCCGACTATGAGCGCCGCCTGGGCGGCGAGGCGATGTCCGTCGCGCGGCCTGCATGAGACCGATACCGTCCTGTTCATAAGATCGCGCGCCGGTTCACCGGCGCGCCGGGGCGGCCTATAGTGCGGCCATGGCCATTCGCCGCCTCGATGAAACCCTCATCAACCAGATCGCCGCCGGCGAGGTCGTCGAGCGGCCGGCATCGGTGGTCAAGGAACTGGTCGAGAACGCGCTCGACGCCGGTGCGCGGCGCATCGAGATCGCGACCGCGGCCGGCGGCAAGGGGCTGATCCGCGTCATCGACGACGGCCATGGCATGGCGGCCGAGGAACTGGCCCTTGCCGTCTCGCGCCACTGCACGTCCAAGCTCGATCATGGGCTGTCCGCGATCGCCACGCTGGGGTTTCGCGGCGAGGCGCTGCCCTCGATCGGCTCGGTCGCGCGCCTGCGCATCCGCTCGCGACGGCACGGGGCGGAGGCGGGAGCCGAGATCGCCGTCGATCGCGGGATCGTCGAGGGGCCGCGTCCCGCGCCGGCCAACCCCGGCACGCTCGTCGAGGTGCGCGACCTGTTCCACGCAACGCCGGCAAGACTCAAGTTCCTGAAGGGCGAGCGCGCCGAAAACGGCGCTGTCTCCGACGTCGTCAGGCGCATCGCCATGGCGTTCCCAAACGTACACTTCACCCTGACCGGTTCCGATCGGGCCGCGCTGGATTTTGCCGTCGCGCCCGAGAATGCGGACGGTCCGTTGCAGCGGATCGGGCAGGTCCTGGACCGCGATTTCGTGGACAACGCGGTGGCCGTGCAGGCGCACAAGGAGGGCGTGCGGCTGGGCGGGCTGGCGAGCCTGCCCTCCTGGCACCGCGCGGCGGCAAACCGGCAGTTCGCCTATGTCAACGGCCGTCCCGTGCGCGACAGGCAGATCCTCGGCGCCTTGCGTGGCGCCTATTCGGACATGCTCGAACGCGGACGCCATCCGGCGGCGGTGCTGTTCATCGAGATCGATCCGGCCGATGTCGACGTCAATGTCCATCCGGGCAAGGCAGAGGTGCGCTTTCGCGATCCGGGCCTGGTGCGCTCGCTGATCGTCGGCGGCGTGCGCCGGGCGCTTCTCGAAGGCGGAGTGCGATCCTCGACCCGCGACGCCGACGGTATGATCGCCGCCTTCAAGGCGCCCGGCGGCGATGTTCAGCACCACACCGGCCCGCCGGCCCCGCCCCCTGGCTGGCAGGCCCCGCTCGGTGCGGCGGCGGCCTTCGGCGGGGCGGCTCCGAACGGCTTTGCCGAGCCGAGGCAGGCACGTTTTGCGACCGCGCCGCAAGCGCCATGCCTGGCCGAGGACACCGATGGCGGCACTCCCGACGGCGCGGACTATCCCCTCGGCGCGGCACGGGCTCAGTTGCACGCCACCTACATCGTTTCCCAGACCGATGACGGCCTCGTTCTGGTCGATCAGCACGCCGCGCACGAGCGGCTCGTCTTCGAGGCGCTCAAGCACGCCATCGCCGACCGCCCGCTGCCGGCCCAGATGCTGCTCGTCCCCGCGATCGTCGACATCGAGCCCGAGCGGGCCGAGGCGCTCAATGCCATGGCCGGCGCGCTATCGCGCTTCGGCCTTGAGATCGAGCCGTTCGGCCCCGGCGCGGTGGCCGTGCGGGCGACGCCGGCCATGCTCGGCGAGGCGGACGCTGCGGGCCTTATCCGGGATCTTGCCGACACGATCGATCCCGCGCTCGCCGAGGGCGATGCCGGCCGGCTGCGCGAGCGGCTCGAAGCGATCGCATCGACCATGGCTTGCCACGGCTCGGTGCGCGCCGGCCGGCGGATGCGGCCCGCCGAGATGGATGCGCTGCTGCGGCAGATGGAACGGACGCCGGGCTCGGGCACGTGCAATCACGGCCGGCCGACCTTCATAGAGCTCAAGCGCGCCGACATCGAACGGCTGTTCGGCCGACGGTGAAGGCGGGCGGGGCACCGGCCGGAACCGGTTTTCCTTGACGGGCCCGGCCAAATGTGTCCAATCGCGAAGTTCGGAGACCATCATGAACATTCATGACATTCCCAGCGCGAACGAGGCACGCATCCGCTTCATGGACGCCGATTTCCGCGTGGTGACGCCCGGCACCTTCGTGCGTTGCGCGATCACCGGAAGGCCGATCCCGATCGACGAGTTGAAATATTGGAGCGTGGCCCGGCAGGAGGCGTATGTCGACGTGCACGCCTCCCTTGAGGCCGAACGCCAGGCCGGCGCGCTGCCCACGCGGGGCGTTTAGCCGATCCGCCTTTGGTGATAGCCTTGGGCGGTCGCCGCAAGGATCGCATCGGCGTCGGAACCGGCATCGAACACCACCGATACGGGCACCACATGCGTGCGCCGGCGCAGCGCGGCCAGCGGGCCGTCCCGGTGTGAAAGGCGGACATGGTCCTTTTCCGTCGTCACCAGTTCCAGACCATCGGCCTCGGCCTTTGCGAGCAGCGCCCTGGCGTCGGCCTCGGTGAATATGTGATGATCGCCGAACGAGCGCGTCGCCGCCGGCATGCAGCCATGATTGCGCAGCGTCTCGTAGAACTTGCCCGGATCGCCGATGCCGCAATAGGCAAGGACCCGCCGGCCCGCAACGGCGTGCATATCGGCCGGCTCCAGGCGGGCCTGCATGACCGGCTTGCCCGCGCGCGCGGCGGCCCGCACCACACGATCGCCGGCGTCCGCGTCTCCGATCCGCAGCACCGCGTCCATGAGCCGCATCTGGTCGCGCAGCGGCGCCCGCAGCGGGCCGGCCGGAATGACGCCGCCATTGCCGATACCGCGCCGCGCGTCCAGCGCGATCAGCGCATAGTCCATATGCAGCGACCGGCTCTGGAAGCCGTCATCCATGATGATGAAGTCGACGCCGCCGTCGATCAGCGTCTGGGCGCTGCGCGCGCGATTGACGCCGACCGCGGTCGGGGCGGCGCGCGCCAGAAGCAGGGCTTCATCGCCGACCGAGCGGGCGGTATCGGCCTCAAGGTCGACGCGGTGCGGGCGCACATGTCCGCCGCCATAGCCGCGCGAGACGATGCCGGGCCGATAGCCCCGGTCCCTTGCGGCCAGGGCAAGGGCGATGGCCACCGGCGTCTTGCCGGCCCCGCCGACGGTCAGGTTGCCGATGCACAGAACCGGCGCGTTGACCGATGCCGGCGCGGCCCGGTCCATGCGGCGGCGCGTGATGGCGCCATAGATCACCGATGCCGGCCACAAAAGGCGCGATCGCAGGCCCGGCTCGCCGTACCAGAAGGACGGTGCCTCGCTACCAGCCAACGCGCCCGCCACCGCTGGCCGCCGGCGCCGGACCCTGGTTGCGGCCGGTCGCTCCGTTCGCCGACAGGCGCGCCTTGACGACGAGCGGCTGCACATAGGGGCCGAGCGTCCGCCACGTCCGGTCAAGCGCGCCGCTCATGTCGGCGATGACGCCGCGGCCGGCCTCGGACATGGCATCGCACAGCGCCTCGTTGCCCAGAAGGAAATTGACCGCCTTGGCGAGCATCATCTCATTGTCGACGATCCGCGCCGCGCGCACCTTGCGGAACCGGCCATAGATCTCCTCGAAATTGCCCAGGTTCGGCCCGGTCAGCACCGCGCAGCCGAGCATGGCCGGTTCGAGCGGGTTCTGGCCGCCCTCGGCCGTCAGCGAACGGCCGACGAAAGCGACCTTGCCCATGCGCAGATAAAGGCCCATCTCCCCGATCGTGTCTCCCAGGAAGATGTCGGTGGCCGGAGACGGCAGCGCATCGATGGTCCGGCGCGCTACCGCAAGGCCCATGCCCTTCATCGAAGCGGCGAGTTCGTCGGCGCGCGCGGGGTGGCGCGGCACGATCACCGTCAGAAGGCCGGGCCAGCGCTGGCTGAGCGTGCGGTGCACACGCGCGGCGGCCATCTCCTCGCCCTCATGGGTCGAAACGGCAAGCCACACCGCGCGGCCTTCGAGCCTTGCCCGCATCTGCGAAAAAAGGGCGGGCTCGACCGAGGGGACGGGCACGTCGGCCTTCAGATTGCCCGAGACGGTCACCGGCCGCGCGCCGAGCGTCTGGAAGCGCGCGCCATCCGTGTCGCTTTGGGCGGCGACATGCGACAGGTTCTCGAACAGCGATTCGGCAAGCGCGGGCCTGCGCCTCCAGCGCCTGAACGACCGGTCGGACATACGCCCGTTGATGAGCACCTGCGGGATGCGGCGCGCACCCAGTTCCAGGATCGTCATCGGCCAGATCTCGGACTCGGCGAAAACGGCCAGGTCGGGCTGCCAGTGGTTGAGAAAGCGGCTGACCGCGGGCTTGAGGTCGAGCGGCACATACTGGTGCAGCACATCGTCGCCGAACCGCTCGCGCGCAAGCACCGCCGAGGTCACCGTGCCGGTGGTGAGGACGACCGGAACTCCGTGCGCCCTGAGCCGGCCGACCAGCCCGGAGACGGCCCCGGTTTCGCCCACCGACACCGCATGGACCCAGACCAGCGGGCCGGAAGGCCGGCTCGCCGACGGCTTGCCGTAGCGCTCACCGCGCCGGTCATGCTGTTCCTTGCCGCGGGTCGCCCGCACGCCGACATAGACGCCCATGAAAGGATAGGCCGCCATGCCGGCCCAGCGATAGGCCTGAAGCGCCAGCCGCGCCCAGCGTTCGCTCATTGCGTGTTGTCCAAGTTCGCGTTTCCAGTCCCTTGCGCGCCCCGCGATGTGTTCCTGTGCGCGCGCTCACGGCTGCCCGGGTTCGAGAAGCCGGTGCAGGTGGACCACGAAATAGCGCGTATGCGCATTGTCGACCGTGAGTTGCGCCTTGGCTTTCCATGCCGCCTCCGCGCTCGCATAGTCGGGATAGATTCCCACAATGTCGAGCGCGTCGAGGTCGCGAAAGCGGATGCCGTCCGGCGACTGGAGTTCGCCACCGAACACAAGGTGCAGCAATTGCTTGTCGTGATTGCCGTCTGACATGAAGCGAATGCCTTCAAGCGCGATTGGATGGATTTGCCCGCTGCCTGACTATCCGAACAAGGGTGCGCCGACAACACCCAGCATGGCGGGGGTCAGGGACGGGTGGCAGGCGACCATCACGCCCTTGAGCGGATCGACGCCGTTCATGACCACCTCGCCGCCGCGCGCATCGGCGAACGCGGCGCCGGCCTCGGTCAAGATCAGCGCGGCGGCCGCGATGTCCCAATCGGCGGCCGAGGGCTTGACGAAGGTCGCGTCCATCGCCCCGCGCGCCACCATCGACAGGCGGTAGGCGAGCGAAGGCACATGGGCGTGCCTGCGCGCACGGATCCGGCCCGCGGCGTTGAGCCTGTCGACCAGCGGGCGCGGGCCGCCGACGCGCGGCTCGGCGGGCGGCGGCTCGACGCGAACCGGCGCGCCGTTGCGCAATGCGCCGCCGCCGCGCGTGGCAATGACCGTTTCGCCGAGCGCGGGACATTCGAGCACGCCGGCGACCGGCCGTCCATTCTCGATCACGCCGATTGAAACGCACCAGACATGGTGGCCCTCGATGAAGGCGCGGGTTCCGTCGAGCGGGTCGACGATGAAGGTGCGCGGGGCGGCGCGGCGGCGCTCCACATCGGTGTCCGGGGTTTCCTCCGACAGCCAGCCATAGGCGGGCCGCGCGGCGAGCAGTGCCTCGCGCAGCATGCCGTCGATGGCCAGATCGACCTTGGTGACCGGGGATTTGCCGTCCTTGAGGCGCACATCCAGATCGGGGTCGCCGAACCGGCGCAGCGCCATCGCCCCGGCCTGGCGCGCAAGGCCGGCGATCAACGCCAGATCCTCGGCGAGCGAGGGCAGATCGACAAGGTCGGCGCGTGGTTGGTCCATGCGCCGTCAGGTTCCGGCCAGCGTCATATTTTCGATCATCAGGGTCGGCGCGGCGATCGAAAAAGTGCGGTCGAGATCGTCGGCCGGCACCATCGCCAGGAACATGTCGGCCAGATTGCCGGCGATGGTCACCTCGGAGACGGGAAAGGCGAGTGCGCCGTCCTTGATCCAATAGCCCGACGCGCCGCGGCTGTACTCGCCGGTCACCAGGTTGACGCCCTGGCCGAACACTTCGGTGACGTAGAACCCCCCGCCCGCATCCCCGATCATCCGTTGGGGCGAAATGGCGCCCGGCTCGATGGACAGGTTGGTGGAGCCGGCATTGACGACCGTGCCGCCGCGCACGCCGCGCCCGTTGGTTGCAAGGCCAAGCTCGCGGCCGATCGCTGTCGAAAGAAACCAGTGCCCC
Organism: Roseitalea sp.; assembly: GCF_984466335.1. Lineage (NCBI taxonomy): Bacteria > Pseudomonadati > Pseudomonadota > Alphaproteobacteria > Hyphomicrobiales > Ahrensiaceae > Roseitalea > Roseitalea sp. The sequence continues at coordinate 23,923 of NZ_CFIFWG010000004.1, forward strand.
AGAACGCCCCGGTCCACCATGGTCATCGGTTCGGCCGCCACGCCTTCGCCGTCGAACAGGCGCGAGCCGCCGCCGCGCGGACGGTGCGGATCGTCGACGACGGTGATCGCCGCGTTGGCCATCTTCGTTCCCATCGCCTCGCGCAGGAAGGTGGACTTGCGCGTCACCGCCCCGCCATTGATCGCGCCCGCAAGATGGCTGAGGATCGACCTGGACACGCGCGGATCGAACACCGCCGTGATCCGGCCGGTCGGCATCTTGCGCGGATTGAGCCGGCGCACCGTCCGCTCGCCGGCCTTGCGGCCGATATCGGCGGGCGCATCGAGATCGGCGAAATGGGTGCGGCTGGAGAACTCGTGGTCGCGTTCCATGCCGGTGCCCTCGCCGGCGATCGCCGCCACCGACCGGCCAAAGCGCGAGCCGCGATAGGCGCCCGAAAAGCCGTCCGACGTCACGAGTACCAAACCGGCTTCGCCGGCCGAGGCCGACCCGCCACCCGAATTGGTCACGCCGGCAATGTCGAGCGCTGCGGCCTCCGTCGCCAGCGCGTCCTCGGTCAGCGTCCGCGTCGGCACATGCGTGGCATCGTAAAGGTCCAGGGCAGGCGGATCGCGCGCAAGGCGCTCCTTGTCCGGCAGCCCGTTATAGGGGTCGTCCGGCGACACCCGGGCCATGGCGACGGCCCGTTCGGCGAGTTCGCCCCGATCGGCCGCCGCCGCCGCCGACACGCTCGCCACCTTGCGTCCGACGAACACGCGCAGCGACATGTCGTCGCTTTCGGAGGCATCGGTGCCTTCCACCTTGCCGTTGCGCACGCTCACCGCGCGCGATCGCGAGCGCACGCAGACGGCGTCTGCGGCCTCGGCGCCCGCCCGCCTGGCCGCCTCGACCAGGCCGGCCGCGCGGTCGAGCAGGATTTGGCTGTGATCGTCCATGAAGGCTTCTTTCCGGGAAGGGGCGGCACACGGCCGGGATCGTTCGCCGGCACACCGAATTGTTTTCAACGCGTCGCGCTTCATCTATTGCTGAAGGCATCGATCATCAAGGCCGTCCGGCGGCGAGCGGGCGGACCACTGACGGGACCCAGGCATGGCGGGCGCGGAAGTTCCCGGATTTTACAGCGAGGCGATCCTGCTGCTCGGCGGGGCGGTCGTCGCCGCGCCGCTGTTCAAGCGGCTCGGGCTCGGCACGGTCCTTGGCTATCTGGCGGCCGGAACGGTGATCGGTCCGATCCTGGGCCTGTTCCGGGATGCCGAGGCGATCCTGCAGGTCGCCGAACTGGGCGTGGTGATGCTGCTGTTCGTGATCGGGCTCGAACTCAAGCCGCAGCGATTATGGTCGATGCGGCGCGCGATCTTCGGGCTGGGCGCGGCGCAGGTCGGCGTCACGGGCCTGGTGCTCGCCGCGCTCGGCCTGCTGCTCGCCGGCCTGGACATGCCGGCCGCGCTGGTCATCGGCTTCGGCCTCGCCCTGTCCTCGACCGCGTTTGCGTTGCAGATCCTCGAAGAGCGCGGCGAGATGAGCCGCCGCCACGGCCAGAAGTCCTTCGCCATCCTTTTGTTCCAGGACGTGGCGATCGTGCCGCTGCTGGCCGTCCTTCCGCTTCTGGCGCCCGGCGGCACCGATGCGGCCGCAATGAGCGCGAGCGGCTTCGCGCTGGCCATCGGCGCCGTGGCGGTGCTGATCGCCTCGGGCCGCTATCTTCTCAATCCGCTGTTCCGGATCATCGGCAACACCGGCGCGCGCGAGGCGATGATCGCCACCGCGCTGTTCGTCGTCATGGCCTCGGCCATGCTGATGCAGGTGGTCGGCCTGTCGATGGCGATGGGCGCCTTCATCGCCGGCGTCATGCTCGCCGAATCCTCCTACCGGCACGAGCTGGAAGCCGATATCGAGCCGTTTCGCGGCCTGCTGCTGGGCCTGTTCTTCATGGCGATCGGCATGAGCCTCGATCTCGGCGTGCTCGTCGACAACTGGCCCGCCATCGTGATCGCCGTGCCGGTGCTGATGGCCGTCAAGGCGGCCGTCGTCTACGGGCTCGGCCGCGCGTTCGGCTCGCCGCCCGACGTCGCGATGCGCGCCGCGCTGGTCCTGCCTCAGGGCGGCGAGTTCGCCTTCGTGATGTTCTCGTCGGCCGTCGCGCTCGGCATCCTCGACGGCCGGACGTCTTCGATCCTGATCGCCATCGTCACGCTATCGATGGCGCTGACGCCGGTCTCGGTCGCGCTCGCGCCGCTCCTGATCGGCGAGGACAAGCCCGAGGAGATGGAAGAGGACTTCTCCGGCCTCAACATCGGCGCCGACGTGCTGATGATCGGCTTTTCGCGCTTTGGACAGATCGCCTCGCAGATCCTGCTCTCCGGCGGCTCCGACGTGACGATCATCGACCACTCGGCCGACCGCGTGCGATCGGCGCAGAAGTTCGGCTTCAGCATCTTCTTCGGCGACGGCACCCGCAAGGACGTGCTCGAAGCGGCCGGCATCAAGCGGGCCAAGATCGTCGCCGTGACCACCCAGAAGAAGGACGTCACCGACCGGATCGTCGCGCTGGTCCAGCGCGATTTCCCCGAAACGCGCCTTTTCGTGCGCGCCTACGACCGGACGCACACGCTGGAACTGCGCGCCGCCGGCGTCGAGTACGAACTGCGCGAGACGTTCGAATCCGGCCTGGTCTTCGGCGCAAGGACATTGCAGGCGCTGGGGGCCTCCGAGGATCTGGCCACGCAGATCCGCAACGAGGTGCGCAAGCGTGACGAGGAGCGGCTGCGCGTGCAGGCGGTCGACGGCATCTATGCCGGCGGCGACATGCTCCATACCCGGCCGGTGATGCCCGAGCCGCTCACCAAACCGACCCGCCCAGCCAGGATCATCAACACCGCCGGGCGGGCCGGGGGCACAGCGCCGCAGGAAAAGGCCGAAGGCCGATGACCGATCGGCCCTATCTGCCGCGCCGGACGGCCACCGGGTCCATTTCCCAGGCGGCGATGGCCGCTTCGAGCTTGCGCCGGAACTCGTCGCGCACCGTGGCGGTCGCATCGAGGATCTGCCGCGCCTTGAGGAAGTCGAGCACACGGAAGCGCGACACCGGCGGCCGGATGAAGACGTCGGGCGGCTCGACCATCAGCTTGAGTTGGATCATCGACTGGTTCATGAGCTGGGCGACGCCGAACAGGCTCTCCATCGTCGTCGGCGGCCTGGTCGGATCGCCCAGCGGCGCGCCGACGACGTCGACGCCGACCACGATATCGGCCTTGCCGACAAGATGGTCGTAGGGGACCGGATTGAAGATGCCGCCGTCGACATAGTAGCGCCCGCCGCGCTCGACGGGCTTGAAGACCGCCGGGATCGCCGCCGACGCGGCGATGGCCGAGCGCAGATCGCCGGATTCGAAGATGGCCTGGCGATGGCCGTAATAGTCGGTCGCCACGATGCCGAGGGGAATGTCGAGCCCATCGAACGTTGCGGGGATGTCCGGCGGAAGAAACGTCCTGGTGATGCGCTCTATGTTGAACTGGCCGAACCGGAAACCGCCATCGACAAGCTCGCTCAGCCGCGAGGGGCGCGTCTGCCAGAACTTGGCCATCACTTCGGCCCGGTTGCCCGCAAGCTTCAGCGTGTACTCGCGCATGTCGCGGCCGGTCATGCCGGCGGCCATGGCCGCCCCCATGATCGCGCCGATCGAGGCGCCGCAGATCGCGACGGGCCGGATGCCCATCCGTTCGAGCGTCTCGATGATATGGATGTGCGCATAGCCCCGCGCGCCGCCGCCGCCGAAGGCGATGGCGATCGTCGGCCGTGCCCCCCGCCGCGATGGCGAGGAAGCGGGCGGCTGGTCGGTCAGCATCGTCATCGTAGCTCCACGGCGGCAATGAAGAAGAGGGCCGTATCGCCGACCTGGCGCCGTTCGAGAAGGGCAAAGCCTTCGGGCAATGCGGGCACTGCGTTCGCGTGCTCTTCTAGCACGATCAGGGCATCGGGGCGCAACCATGCCCCTTGTCGCAGGGCCTGGAGCGCCGCCTCGCCAAGGGCTTCTCCATAGGGCGGGTCGGCGAAGGCCAGGTCGAACGGGGCCATCGTGCCGACCGGACCCAGCCGCGTCGCATCGCGCCTGAAGACCTTGGCGACGCCCTGAAGGCCGAGATCGTGCATGGTCTTGCGGATCAGGCCGCGTCCCTCGGCGGAGGGCTCGACGAACAGGGCCGTCGCCGCGCCGCGCGAAAGCGCCTCGAAGCCGAGCGCGCCCGTGCCCGCGAACAGGTCGACGACCCGCGTGCCGTCGAGCTTTTCGGGCCAGGCATGCGCAACGATGTTGAACAGCGTCTCGCGCGCGCGGTCCGTCGTCGGCCGGATGCCCCTCGCGTCGGCCCGCGGCGCGGCGATCGCCCGGCCGCGCAGCCGCCCGCCGACGATCCGCAAGGCTCAGCCCCGGCCGGGCTTCTTGGGCCCGCGCGGTTTCCTGCCGGCACCCGGCTTGCCCTTGGGCGGGCCGGCGCGCTTTGCCCCGCCGGGCCGGGCGCCCGGCGCCATCCAGACATTGGAGGCGCGGCTGTCGCGCCTGCGGGCCGGCTTGCCGTCCTCGCCGTCGGCATCGCGCGGCGCTTTGGTCGACCACCGGTCCCGGACCCGCTCGCGCCGGTCGCCCGGCTTTTCGAAACGGCCGGGCTTTGCGCCCGCGTCCGCGTCGTCGCCCGCGCGGCGCGTGCCGGAAACCCAGTCACCGGACTTGCGGGCGGTCACCTTCGGTGCGTCGTCGCCGGCGCGAACCGGCCGGTTGGGAAAGGATTTGAGCACGGGCGCGTCGAAGTCGGCGCCCGATTCGGCGATCAGCCGCGCGCCGAGCTGGTCGCGCAGCGTGCGCCCGCGCACTTCCAGCACCGCGCCCGGCTCCAGCGCGCCGAGCTGGAACGGGCCGTAGGAGACGCGGATCAGCCGGTTGACGTCGAGCCCGAGCGCGCCGAGCACCTTCTTGACCTCGCGGTTCTTGCCCTCGCGCAGGCCGATGTCGATCCACACATTGGCGCCCTGCTCGCGTTCGAGCGCCGCCTCGATCGCGCCATAGAAGACCCCGTCCACCGCCATGCCGTCCTTAAGTTCGTCGAGTCGCCTTTGCGTGATGCGGCCATGGGCGCGCACCCGGTAGCGGCGCAGCCAGCCGGTCTGCGGCAGTTCGAGCACCCGCGCCAGCCCGCCATCATTGCTCAGCAGCAAAAGGCCCTCGGTGGCGATGTCGAGCCGGCCGACGCTGACCACGCGCGGCAGGTCGGCGGGCAGCCGTTCGAAGACGGTCGGCCGGCCTTCCGGATCGCGGTTCGACGTCACCAGGCCGGCGGGCTTGTGGTGCAGCCAAAGGCGCGTGCGTTCGGCCTGCGGGAGCGGTCTTCCGTCGATCTCGATCCGGTCCTCGGCGGTCACGTTGACGGCCGGGGACGAAAGCACCCGCCCGTTCAGCGCCACCCGCCCGGCGGCGATCAGCGCCTCGGCCTCGCGGCGCGAGGCGATACCGGCGCGCGCCAGCCGCTTGGCGATGCGCTCCTGCGGGCGGTCTTGGGCGGCCTCGCCGGTCGCCACCTCTGGGCTTTGCGGTGGCTCGGCCCTTGGGTTGCGCGGCTCGCGATGCGGCTTCTCACGCGCCTTCACCGTGCCGACGGGCGCCTTCTTGTAGCCACGGCTGCCGCGCGGCGCGTCGCCGGGCCTGCCGGTCCGGTCCGGCCCGCCGCCGGGGCGGTCCTTGAAACCGGCGCTGCGCAGGGGCTTGCCGGCATGGCGCCCCTTGCGCACGGTCCTCTTGTCGTCTTCACCCATTTCGTGCTTGCCTTTCGGCCGCCTGCGTATCAGGTCGCGCTTCCGTGCGCGAGGGGGAACTTGCCGATGCCGTCACCGGGCGAGCCGAGCTTCATGGACATCGCCCTTGCCGAGGCGGAAAGCGCGGCGCGGCGCGGCGAGGTGCCCGTCGGCGCGGTGATCGTACGCCAGGGCACGATGATCGCCCGCGCCGGCAACCGGCCGCGCGAGACGCGCGATCCCGGCGCCCATGCCGAAATGCTCGCCATCCGCCTGGCCTGCGCCGCGCTCGGCGTTGAAAGGCTGACGGGCTGCGACCTTTACGTGACGCTCGAACCCTGCACCATGTGTGCCGCCGCCATCTCGTTTGCCCGTATCAGGCGGCTCTATTTCGGCGCAGCGGACGCCAAGGGCGGCGCGGTGGTTTCGGGGGTGCGCTTCTTCGATCAGCCGACCTGCCATCACGCCCCGGAGGTCTATGGCGGGATCGGCGAGGTGGACGCTGCCGCCTTGCTGCGCGGGTTTTTCAGGCGGCGGCGCTGAAGCGGCGGGTGCTTCAGAATGGCAGCCAGCGACGCCAGCCCTGCTCTTCCCCACTGGCGCGCGCGGCGGCGCGCTGCTTGGCGCGCTCGGTCGGTCCCAGGTCGCCATAGGGTGCCGAACCGGCCGGAACGCGGTATTGGTCCGGCGGATCGGTCAGGTAGACGCGCCGGCCCGTGCCGGCCGCGGTCCGGGCCGGCCCCTCGCTCGCGCCGACCGCCGCGGCGGCTTCACCGCCGACGATGAAGCCGGGATCGCGCCTGCCCTCATCGGCCTGGCGGCGCACGCGCGCGCGCAGTTCCTCAGGGCTCTCGGGCCACAGTTCGCCCGAGGCGCTGACGATGTTCTCCTGCGGCGGCGGCAGGGTGGCCGTGTCGGCCGGGGTCACAAGACCCGGCCGCGGCGTGTAGTTGATCGGCGGCGGCGGCGTGCGGTCGCCGAGCGAAATCGCGTTGCCCAGATCGTCGAACAGTTGATCGGAGACGGTGACCCCCGTGCCGTAGGTCGGGCCGAAACAGCCGGCGACGGCAAGGCCGCCGGCGCAGACCAGCGCGAGCGAGACGGTCGGACGGACGAGAGAGATGACCATGGCGAACCTTGACTGGCTGTTCGGCGCTCCCCAGGCGCCGGCCGGGCCGTGCTGAACGGCAAATCCGGCGATTTCGTGGACCGCTCTAGCATAGCTGCCCCATGAGCGTAAATCACCACGGGCAAGCAGAAGCGGTCGCGGCGGCCAAGCGTTCAGATGCGTCCCAGTACCTTGAGTTCGCGCAGCGCGGCGGCGTCGCGGGCCGACACGTCGGGAAAGTCCGGATCGGAGCCGACATCGGTCGTCACGCGCCAGGAACGGGCGCATTTGCGGCCGTCCGCCAATGCCGGAACCACCGCCACGCCCGCGATCTCTTCGAGAACGAACGCGCCTTCGGGCGCGGCGTCGGCCTTGATCGCGATGTTCGAGGTGATCGAGACCTCGGCCATGTCGACACCTTCGATCGCCGAGGCCAGTTCCGGATCGGTGACGTGGACGATGGGCGCGGCCTCAAGCGAAGCGCCGATGCGCTTTTCCTTGCGCTCGATCTCCAGCGCGCCGGTCACCACGCGCCGCACCTTGCGCACCTTGGCCCATTTGGCGGCCAGCGCATCGTCGCGCCACTGGTCGGGGCACTTGCGGAACTGTTCCAGATGCACCGAGGCGGTATCCGGATAGCGGCTCATCCAGGCCTCCTCCATGGTGAAGGGCAGCATCGGCGCGAGCCAGGTCGCAAGGCGGTTGAACAGATGGTGGACCACCTGGAGGGCCGCCTTGCGCCGCATCGACGATGGCGCGTCGCAATAGAGCGCGTCCTTGCGCACGTCGAAATAGAAGGCCGAAAGCTCCAGCACCATGAAGTCGATCAGCGCGCGGGTGATCCGCTTGAAGTCGAAGGTGTCGTAGCCACGGTCGACCAGCCGGTCGAGTTCCCAAAGGCGATGCAGCATCAGCCGCTCGATCTGGGGCATGTCCGCGTACTCGACACTCTCGCCCTCGTCATGGGCGAGCGTGCCCAGCATCCAGCGCAGCGTGTTGCGCATCTTGCGATAGGCATCGATGTTGGTCTGAAGGATCGTCTGGCCGAGCCGCTGGTCCTCCCAATAGTCGGTCGTCATGACCCAGAGGCGCAAGATGTCGGCGCCGGACTTGGCCATGACATCCTGCGGCACGACGACATTGCCGAGCGACTTGGACATCTTCCGGCCTTGCTCGTCCATGGTGAAGCCATGGGTGATGACCGTGTCGTAGGGCGCGCGGCCGCGCGTGCCGCAGCCTTCGAGCAGCGAGGAATGGAACCAGCCGCGATGCTGGTCGGTGCCTTCGAGATAGACGTCGGCGGGCCATTTGAGATCCGAGCGATCCTCCAGCGTGAAGCTGTGGGTGGAGCCGGAATCGAACCAGACATCGAGAATGTCGGTCACCTGATGCCACTGGTCTGGATCATGCTCATTGCTGAGGAACCGCTCTTTGGCATCGTCGGCGAACCAGGCGTCGGCCCCTTCGGCCGCAAAGGCGTCGAGAATGCGGGCGTTGACGGCCTCGTCCTTGAGCACCTCTCCGTTCTCGTCGGCGAAGACGCAGATCGGCACGCCCCAGGCCCTTTGCCGGGAGAGCACCCAGTCGGGCCGGTCGGCGATCATGCCGCGCAGGCGCGTCTGGCCCGAGGCGGGCACGAAGCGTGTTTCGTCGATGGCGGCGAGGGCGCGGCTACGCAGCGTGGTGCCATCGCCGAGACCCTTGTCCATGTGGACGAACCATTGCGGCGTGTTGCGGAAGATGACCGGCTTCTTGGACCGCCAGGAATGCGGATAGGTGTGCTTGAGCCGGCCGCGCGCAAAAAGCATGTCCCTGGCGATCAAGGCTTCGATCACCGCCTTGTTGGCATCGCCCTTCTTGCCCTTGTCGTCGCTGACGCGGGCCGCACCGCCCGCGCGGTCCGGGCCGAAGCCCGGCGCGTCCTTGGTGAAACAGCCGGCATCGTCGACCGTGAAGGGGATCGCCGTATCGATGCCGCGCTTGGCCAGACCGCCGGCGTTGTCCATCCAGGCGTCGAAGTCCTCGCGGCCATGGCCGGGTGCTGTGTGCACGAAGCCCGTGCCGGCATCGTCGGTGACATGGTCGCCGTCCATGAGCGGGACGGAAAAGGCGTAGCCGCCGGCAAACCCACTGAGCGGGTGGGCGCAGGTGATGCCGGCCAACTCGTTGGCTGCGACATCGCGCAGGCGGCGATATTCGAGCCTGGCCTTGGCGAAACTCTCCTCGGCCAGGGCATCGGCCAGGATCAGCTTCTCCCCCGGTCGCGGGCCGAAATCGTTCTCGGCGGCGGTGACTTCGTAGAGGCCGTAGGCGATCCGCGAGGAAAAACTGATCGCGCGGTTGCCGGGAATCGTCCAGGGTGTGGTGGTCCAGATGACGATGAACGCTCCGGCCAGATCGCCGGTCCCCCCGACGACCGGAAACTTCACCCAGACCGTATCGCTCTCATAGTCCTGATATTCCACCTCGGCCTCGGCCAGCGCGGTGCGCTCGACCACCGACCACATGACGGGCTTGGAGCCTCTGTAGAGCTGGCCGGACATGGCGAATTTCAAGAGCTCGCCGGCGATGCGCGCCTCGGCATGGAAGTCCATCGTCGTATAGGGCCGGTCGAAATCGCCCTCGATGCCGAGCCGCTTGAACTCTTCCGTTTGAACCTTGATCCAGTGGGCGGCGAAATCGCGGCATTCCTTGCGGAACTCGTTGACCGGCACCTCGTCCTTGTCGCGACCCTTGGCGCGGTACTGCTCCTCGATCTTCCATTCGATCGGCAGGCCGTGGCAGTCCCAGCCCGGCACATAGTTGGAATCATAGCCGCGCATCTGGAACGAGCGGGTGATCACGTCCTTCAGGATCTTGTTGAGCGCGTGGCCGATATGGATGTTGCCGTTGGCGTAGGGCGGGCCGTCGTGGAGGACGAATTTCGGCCGGCCGGCGGCATCCTCGCGCAGCTTCTTGTAAAGCTCCATCTCCTGCCAGCGGGCGACGAGTTCGGGCTCCTTCCTGGGCAGCCCCGCGCGCATCGGAAACTGGGTCTGCGGCAGATAGAGCGTCCTGGAATAGTCGAGCGCCTCGACATTGTCGTTGGCGCCTGTCGTGCTTTTATCGGTCATCGGTGTCTGCCGTCTTGAACGGGTGCGGCGCGCATGGCGCGGCATCGATGCGGTTCGGATGAGGGCGGGCGGCCCCGCAAGCAAGCGTCCCGGCCCCGCAATGCGTCGTCAGCGGCGGGCCGGGCCTGTAATTCGGATCGTGTTGGGCAGATGGGCCGGCATGGCCGCGCTTCTAGCAGCGCCGCTCCGCGATGGAAAGACGCAAATCAGAAGACCGGCCCGTCCAGCCTGTCATGGATGAGGCGCTTCATGAGGGCGGTCACCGGCCCCGGCGCGATCCGGCCGGCCAGCGCGAAGACCGTCGCGGCCGTGCCCGGCGTGATCGTCGCCCCGCCCCTGCCGGCCGCGGCCAGAATGCGCCGCGCCGCCTCGTCCGGCGTCATGCGCCTTGAGGCATCGGCGCCGGCGGGCGCGTGGCGGGCGGCATGGTCGGTCCGCAAGGGGCCGGGGCAGGCGACCGACACCGACACGCCAAGGGTCCGCGCGAACGGCTTGCGGATCGAGCCGGCATAGACGGCGATCGCGTCCTTCGAGGCGCCGTAGCTCGCAGCGCCCGGATAGCCGGTGAAATGGCTGAGCGACGAAACGAAGACCAGCCGGCCGCCCCGTCCCAGCGCGCCCGCCGCGGCAAGGCGCGCGCACAGCACCATCGGCGCCTCGGCGTTGACCGCGAGCAGCCGGGCATGGGCCTCGGCGGGAATCGCCTCGAACGCACCGGTCGCCGATATGCCGGCATTGAAGACGACCCAGTCGAACGGGCCGGCTTCGGCCAGGGGTTCGGCGAGCGCATCGATGGCCCGCCGGTCCGCAAGGTCGCAAGGCCAGTGGGCATGGCCGGCATCGGCGCCGGGATCGTCGCGGTCGAGGCCGGTAACGGCGTAGCCGGCGGCGGCGAGCCGTTGGGCCATCGCCCGGCCGAGGCCGGCGCTCGCCCCTGTGACAAGGGCCTTTCCGCGTGCGCTCACAGCCGTGCGCTCCACAGGGCGCCGCCGGCCCAGTAGCGGCCGAAGGAGATCGTGACCGGCGAGCGGCGGCCGGCGATCGCCCCTTCCAGCATGGCGGCCATGGCGCCGGCCGGCACGAAGACGGCGCGCAGCGGACCGGGGTCGTGCCCGGCCTTGGCGTGCATCTCGGTGCGCGCCGGACCGGGATGGACCACCTGCACGGCGACGCGGCCCGCCCATTCGGCGCGCAGCGCGCGGGCGAAACCGTCAAGGCCGGCCTTGGACGCCGCATAGGCGGGGAACAGACCCTGGCCGCGATGGGCGACGGACCCCACCAGCGTCAGCGTGCCGTTCGCCTTTTCCAGCCACGGAAAGAGGGCGCGGGCGAGAAGGACCGACGATGCCAGATTGACGTCAAGCGTGTCGCGCACCTGACCGACGGTCTCGATGCCATCTTCGACGGCAAAGCCGGTGCCCGCGTTCAAGATCAGATTGTCGAGTTTTGTCCAGCCCGCCTTGAGCACCGCCTCGGCGATGGCGCGCGTTGCGCCCTCGGGGTCCGTCAACGGCGCGCGGACGTAGCGCGCGCCGTCCGGCAGCACCGGCAACGCATCGCCATCAGTGCGCCGGCCGGCCACCAGCACGGCGTGGCGCGGCGCGAGCCGCCGGACCAGTGCGAGGCCGATGCCGCTCGTGCCGCCGGTGATGACGATCCTGCGGGGCGCGCCGGCCATGTCAGGCTCCGAAGGTCAGCTTGGCGTCGAGCGGCGACAGCGGCGCGATGTCGGCCAGGATGGCGCGCGCCGCCGCCTCGTCGCGCTTCATCTGCGCCGCGAGCGTGTCGAGACCGTCGAACTTCCGCTCGCCGCGCTGGAAGGCGGCAAGGCAGACCGTGCAGGTCTCGCCGTAAAGGTCGCCGCAAAAGTCAAACAGGAACGTCTCCAGCAGCGGCGCGCCGTCTTCGATGACGGTCGGCCGGCGGCCATAGCTGGCAACGCCGTCATGGATCGCGCCGCCCTGCCGGATGAAGCGCACGGCATAGATGCCGTGGGCGAGCGGCGTGTCCTTGGGCAACGCCATGTTGGCGGTGGGATAGCCGAGCGTGCGTCCCAACTGTTCGCCCCGCCCGATCGGCGCATGAACGCGGTAGCGGTATCCCAGCAGCCGGTTCGCCTCATCGAGGCGGCCAGCGGCCAGGTCGTCGCGGATGCGGCTCGACGAGATGATCTGGATATCGGTGTCGCGTTCGGCGTCGACGAGGACGACGTCGAAACCACGGCTCTTGCCCGCCTGCATCAGGAAGGCCGGGCCGCCCTGGCGCCTGGCGCCGAAATGAAAGTCGAACCCGGTCACCACATGGCGCGCGCCCAGGCCGCCCACCAGCACCTCGTCGATGAAGCGGTCGGCGGTGAGCCTGGCGAAGTCGAGCGTGAAGGGCATTTCGACGACGGCGTCGAAACCGAGCGCGTCCAGAATCTGCGCCCGCATCGGCGCCGGCGTGATCCGGGCCGGCGCGGCGCCCGGCATGAAGACGGCACGCGGGTGCGGCTCGAAGGTCAAGGCGATCGGCGGCGCGCCGTCGCGACTTGCCTGCGCGCGCGCGGCGTCCAGCACCGCCTGATGACCCCGATGCACGCCATCGAAATTGCCGATGGCGACGGAGCCTCCCCGCATCGCGGCGGGCAGGCGCGCCAATGACGACAGCCGGGCGATCATCGGGCCGTTTCGATGGCGCGGGCACGCGCGCGATTGATGAAGAAAGGCGAGAACATGTGTGCAAGACCTGAACCGGAGCCGGGAAAGTGCACACTTTGCCCGGTGTTTCAAGCCTGCCGGCGGCGGCTGCGGCGCCCGTTCGGCCGCGCCTGCGACACCGCGCTTCGCCTGAACGATTGATCGCCGGAACCCGATGCGCCACCATGACGCCAGGAGGCCGGTCATGACGAACGCGTTCATCACCCATGTCGAACGGAGCCTTGCGGCCATGGAGGCCGACGGCCTGCTCAAGCGCGAGCGCGAGATCACCTCGCCGCAGTCCGGCCGCATCGCGGTGGGCGACAGGACGGTCGTCAATCTGTGCGCCAACAACTATCTGGGGCTGGCCGACCATCCGGCCCTGATCCAAGCCGCCAAGGACGCGATGGACGCACACGGCTACGGCATGGCGAGCGTGCGCTTCATCTGCGGCACGCAGGATCTGCACCGGGCGCTCGAACGGCGCCTGGCGGCTTTTCTGGGCAAGGACGACGCCATCCTGTTCGCCGCCTGTTTCGACGCCAATGGCGGGCTGTTCGAGCCCTTGCTCGGGCCGGAGGACGCGATCGTCTCGGACGCGCTGAACCACGCCTCGATCATCGACGGCATCCGCCTGTGCAAGGCCAGGCGCTACCGCTACGCCAATTCGGACATGGACGATCTGGAGGCGCAGTTGAAGGCGGCGCGGGCCGACGGCGCGCGCTTCGTGATGATCGCCACCGACGGTGTCTTCTCCATGGACGGCTATCTGGCGAAACTGCCGGAGATCGCCGCGCTCGCCGAACGCCACGAGGCGCTGGTGATGGTGGACGATTGCCACGCAACCGGCTTCATGGGCCCCGGGGGGCGGGGCACGCACGCCCATTTCGGCCTCGCCGACGAGATCGACATCCTGACCGGCACGCTCGGCAAGGCGCTGGGCGGGGCGATCGGCGGCTATATCGCCGGCCCTCGGGCGGTCATCGATCTTCTGCGCCAGCGCGCCCGGCCCTATCTCTTCTCCAACTCGCTGCCCCCGGCGGTGGTCGCCGCCGGCATCACGGCCATCGATCTCGTCGAAAAGGCCGACGGTCTGCGCGCGACCCTGTTCGCCAACACCGACCATTGGCGGGCCGGGCTCGAAGCGCTGGGGTTCGCCCTTCTGCCCGGCGAACACCCGATCGTGCCGGTCATGCTGGGCGAGGCGCGATTGGCGCAGGCGATGGCGGCCGCGCTGTTCGACGAGGGCGTCTATGTTTCCGGCTTCTTCTTCCCAGTCGTGCCGAAGGGGCGGGCGCGCATCCGCACGCAGATGAACGCCGCCTTGAGCCGCGACGATCTGGACGCCGCGCTCGGCGCCTTCGAGCGCGCCGGCAAAACGACCGGAGTGCTGGGATGACCGAACAACGGGCGAACACGATGCGGGCGCTGGTCAAGGCCCATGCAGGGCCGGGCCTTGAAAGCCAGCGCCTGCCCGTGCCCGAGATCGGGCCGGACGACGTTCTGATCCGCGTGCACAAGACCGGCATCTGCGGCACCGACATCCATATCTGGAACTGGGACGCGTGGGCCGAAAAGACCGTGCCCGTGCCGCTCGTCACCGGCCATGAATTCGCCGGCGAGATCGTCGAGACCGGAAAGAACGTCGATGACCTCGCCATCGGCCAGCGCGTCTCCGGCGAGGGCCATCTTGTCGGCAAGCACAGCCGGCAAAGCCGGGCCGGGCGCTTCCATCTCGATCCCCAAACGCGGGGCATCGGCGTCAACGAGCAGGGCGCGTTCGCCGACTATCTGCGCCTGCCCGCGTTCAACGTCGTGCCGCTGCCCGACGCGGTCCCCGACGAGATCGGCGCGATCCTCGACCCGCTGGGAAACGCGGTGCACACCGCGCTGTCGTTCGACCTGGTCGGCGAGGACGTGCTGATCACCGGCGCGGGGCCGATCGGCATCATGGCCGGGGCGGTGGCCCGGCACATCGGCGCGCGGCATGTGGTGATCACCGACATCAACGCCGACCGGCTGGCGCTGGCCGGACGCGTCGCCGACATCGTGCCCGTCAACGTCGCCGAAAACGATCTGGGGGCGGTGATCGACGCGCTCGGCATGAAGGAGGGCTTCGATGTCGGCCTGGAGATGAGCGGCTCGCAGGCCGCGCTCGACCAGATGGTCGAAACGCTGGTCATGGGCGGGCGCATCGCCATGCTCGGCATTCCGCCCGGCAAGACGCCGGTCGACTGGTCGCGCATCGTCTTCAAGGCGATCACCATCAAGGGTGTCTATGGCCGCGAGATCTTCGAGACCTGGTACAAGATGATCGCCATGCTGGAGAACGGGCTCAACGTCTCGGACGTCATAACGCATCGATTTTCGGCCGACGATTATGAACAGGGGTTCGCCGTCATGCGCTCGGGCAGGAGCGGCAAGGTGGTGCTCGACTGGGGGTGATCGGCCCGGCCGTGCTATCAGGACGCCATGGCGGCGCGAATCAGCGAAACCGAGCTTTACGCACCGATCAAGCATCTGCTTGAGGGCCAGGGCTACGCGGTCAAGGGCGAGGTGGGCGCCGCCGATATGGTGGCGATGCGTGACGGCGAGGACCCGGTGATCGTCGAACTGAAGACCGGTTTCGCGCTGGCGCTGTTCCACCAGGCGATCGACCGCCAGGCGGTCACCGATCATGTCTATGTCGCCGTGCCGCGCGGCGGCGGCCGGGCGTTCCTCAAGGCGCTCGGGCGGAACCGCAAGCTCTGCCGGCGATTGGGGCTGGGCCTGATCACGGTACGGCTCGCCGACGGGCTGGCGGAAGTGCACGAGGACCCCGCGCCCTATCGGCCGCGGCCGTCCGGAGCGAAGAAGGCGCGGCTCCTGAGGGAGTTCGCCCGGCGTGTCGGCGATCCGAACCGGGGCGGCATGACGCGGCGCGCCGTCATGACCGCCTATCGGCAGGACGCGCTGCGCTGCGCGGCCTGCCTCGGCGCCGGCGGGCCGACCAAGGCGGCCAATGTGGCCGCGCAAACCGGCGTGAGGCGGGCCCGCGCGATCATGTATGCCGACCATTATGGCTGGTTCGAGCGGGTCGGCGCCGGGGTTTACGCGCTGACGCCGAAAGGCGAAACCGCGCTGGCCGACCATGCCGAGGCGATCGCGCAACTCCAGGCGGATCGAGCGGCCGGCGCCGCATGAAAAAGGCGGGGATCGCTCCCCGCCTTTCAATCGAACAATGGCAAGCCAGTCGACTTGCATCATGCCCATGCCGCCATTCGGGCCCGCTTGACGGGCCCGAACATCCAAAATGATGGGCGGCTTTATGGGATGATTACATCATGCCCATGCCGCCCATGTCGGGCATGCCGCCGCCCGCGGGCATTGCCGGTGCGTCCTTCTTGGGCGCGTCGGCGATCATGGCCTCGGTGGTGATCAGGAGGCCGGCCACCGAGCCCGCGTCTTCAAGCGCGGTGCGCACGACCTTGACCGGGTCGACGATGCCCATGGCAACCATGTCGCCATACTCATGCGTCTGGGCATTGAAGCCGTAGGCGTCGCTGTCCGCCTCCAGGATCTTGCCGGCGACGATCGAAGCCTCCTCGCCCGCGTTCGCGGCGATCTGGCGCGCCGGGGACTGCAGGGCACGACGAACGATGTTGATGCCCGCTTCCTGATCGGCGTTCTCGCCCTTGGCCGCGATCTGCTTGGACGCGCGCAGCAGCGCGGTGCCGCCGCCCGGAACGATGCCTTCCTCGACCGCCGCGCGGGTCGCGTTCAGCGCATCGTCGACGCGGTCCTTGCGCTCCTTCACCTCGACCTCGGTCGAGCCGCCCACGCGAATGACGGCAACGCCGCCGGCGAGCTTGGCCAGACGCTCCTGCAGCTTTTCACGGTCATAGTCCGAGGTGGTTTCCTCGATCTGCTGCTTGATCTGGGCGACGCGGCCTTCGATGTCGGACTTCTGGCCGGCGCCGTCGACGATCGTCGTCTCTTCTTTCGAGATGTTGACCTTCTTGGCGGTGCCGAGCATGTCGAGCGACACGTTTTCGAGCTTGATGCCGAGATCCTCGGAGATCACCTGGCCGCCGGTCAGGATGGCGATGTCTTCCAGCATGGCCTTGCGGCGGTCGCCGAAGCCGGGCGCCTTGACCGCGGCGATCTTCAAGCCGCCGCGCAGCTTGTTGACGACGAGCGTCGCCAGAGCCTCGCCTTCGACGTCTTCGGCGATGATCAGCAGCGGACGCGAGGACTGCACGACCGATTCCAGGATCGGCAGCATGGCCTGAAGGTTCGACAGCTTCTTCTCGTGGATCAGGATGTAGGGATCTTCGAGATCGGCGACCATCTTTTCAGGATTGGTGACGAAATAGGGCGACAGGTAGCCGCGGTCGAACTGCATGCCTTCGACGACTTCCAGTTCGGTCTCGGCGGTCTTGGCTTCCTCGACGGTGATCACGCCTTCATTGCCGACCTTCTGCATGGCGTCGGAGATCATCGTGCCGATTTCCTTTTCGCCATTGGCCGAGATCGTGCCGACCTGGGCCACCTCATCGGACGTGGCGATCTGGGTGGCGCTGGCGAGCAGCTTCTCGACGACTTCGCCGACGGCCAGATCGATGCCGCGCTTGAGATCCATCGGGTTCATGCCGGCGGCGACCGACTTGTGGCCTTCCTGGACGATCGACTGGGCCAGAACGGTCGCGGTGGTGGTGCCGTCGCCGGCGATGTCGTTGGTCTTGGAGGCGACCTCGCGCACCATCTGCGCGCCCATGTTCTCGAACTTGTCCTCAAGCTCGACTTCCTTGGCCACGGTCACGCCGTCCTTGGTGATGCGCGGCGCGCCGAACGACTTGTCGAGCACGACGTTGCGGCCCTTCGGGCCGAGGGTGACCTTGACGGCATCGGCGAGGACGTTGACGCCATCGAGCATGCGCTCGCGGGCCGTGCGGCCGAATTTGACTTCCTTAGCGGACATTGTTGCTTACTCCCGGGCATTGCGCCCAATTCCAGATTGCGTTGAGGAAGGGACCGGCTCGGCTCAGCTGAGCACGCCCATAATGTCGCTTTCCTTCATGATCAGCAGGTCTTCGCCGTTCAGCTTGACCTCGGTGCCGGACCATTTGCCGAACAGGACACGGTCGCCGGCCTTGACGTCCATCGGGATCAGTCCGCCGTCATCGTCGCGACCGCCCGGACCCACGGCGACGACTTCGCCTTCCTGCGGTTTTTCCTTGGCGGTGTCGGGGATGATGATGCCGCCAGCGGTCTTCTCCTCCGATTCGACGCGGCGAACGACCACGCGGTCGTGCAGCGGACGAAAGTTCATCTCTGCCATTTTCGTTACCCTTGATTGCATGAACTTGGGTTTCGGCCTTACGGCCGGAGCGCTCCACGCGCGCTGGCACTCATTGAGGTCGAGTGCTAGCATGGCGGACATAATGACAGCGGGATTCCGAGTCAAGAGCGCCGGGCCCGAAACGGGCGCCGCGCGGCGCCCGTCATCGTCATGGGTCCGTTTCGGGATCAGCCCTCGGGCGGCGTATAATGCGTCAGGCGAAGCTTGCCGATATCGTCGCCGATCTTCTGGAAGGCGGCTTTCAGCTCGACATCGTTTGAGGCCGCTATGGCGGTTGCGTCCGTTGTGGCGCAATGGTTCATCACGGCCGTGGCGTTGCGGCTCGGCGTGCCGAAATAGACGAAGTAGATCTTCACGCCGCGCGCCTTGATCGCGCTGCAGAACCGCTTGGAGGAGTCGTCGAGGACCTGGTTGGCCAGCGCCGCGCCCGGTCTGGCGCTCCAGCCCGCCCGCATCGGATCGTCCTTCCAGTAGCCGAAGCTGGACATGGACATGGCGTATTCGTCGGGCAGCGTGGCCGAATTGTCGCCATCGGTCATGAAGACGAGGATCTTCTCCGCCTCGCCGAAACCGGCAGCCCCGGTCAGCGGCTCCCAGGGCGTCAGCGTGTTCATCGCCCAGGACAGACCGATCGAAAGATCGGTGCCGCCATTGGCGTTCATGGACGCGATGGCGGCGTCGATATGGGTGGCGTTGTCGGTCAGGCCCCGCACCTTGGCGACATTGCACTTGCCGTTCGGCCCGACCGCATAGCCCCACGGATGGGTACGCTTCTTGGTGCTCCGCTTGACGGCGTATTTGGCCGTGTTGAAGGTGCGGGCGCGCACGATGTCCTCAAGGCTGAAATCGGGATGGCGGCGCGAATAGACGAAATGATCCTCGTCATGGGCGTTGCCGCCAGTGAAGTCGCTGTCACCGCCCAGATCGTAGACATAGTCATTGCGGTATCTCGACATCCAGCCGTCATGGCCGGCATTGGTGTCGTACTCGTCGGGCGCCATGTGCGGCACGTACAATGAGTCGCCGTCATGCGTGTTGGGCGCATTGAAGCTGAACCGATAGTCGCCGGCCCGGTGCTCGAAACAACCTTTCCAGGTGACATTGGTGAAATTGTCGTAGACGTCGCGCCGGGTCACGATCCCTATATTGCCCAGATTTCTCAGTGCGGTCAGGTCGACGCCGTTGCCGTCGGCCTCAAGCGGGAGCACGTCGGTCAGCCGGTTGGGCGTGTAGAAGACGTGCTCGTCATCGGTCGCGCTGTCCCAGTGCGAGGCACGTCGCGGCATGGGGAAATACATGTCGCCCGCCGCGCCGCC
>NZ_CFIFWG010000005.1:0-30207 GCF_984466335.1 Roseitalea sp.
TTGCCAGATCACAAAATCCCGGCGCTCAGACGATTCCAGCCAAAGACAAACAGCTCTAGCTGGAAACGGTTCTGTTTTGCGGTCGGCGTGATGATCCGGCAGGACAGACGCCCCTTCGACAAGCTCAGGAGCCCGTAGCGGGGCTATGCGCTGCGCAGCGTTCCTCGGCCTTGCCGCAAAACCCCTCCGGCAGAACGATTCCATCCAAGCATGAAAGGCTCTAAAGACAAGCCGCTCTAAGGCCGGTGCGCAGAGCCGGTTTCGCATCCGGCACGCCCGCCGGCTTATCGCCGCCATGGACCCAGTTCAGCAGTTCGACCGTGTGCACGATGGGAATATCGGTGCCCGAGGCGATCTGGGTGATGCAGCCGATATTGCCGGTGGCGATCAGGTCGGGCCGCGTCGATTCGATGTTGCGCACCTTGCGCGCCTTCAGTTGCGCGGCGATCTCGGGCTGCATGATGTTGTAGGTGCCCGCCGAACCGCAGCACAGATGGCCTTCGGGCGGGTCCTTGACGGTAAAGCCGGCCGCTTTCAGCAGATCCTTGGGCTGGCGGGTGATCTTCTGGCCGTGCTGCATCGAGCAGGCCGAATGATAGGCGACGGTTAGGTTCGGCGCGATCGCCGGTTCGGGCAGGTCGAGCGTTGCCAGATATTCGGTGATGTCCTTGGCGAGCGCGCTGACGCGGGCGGCCTTTTCGGCGTAGGCGGGATCGAGCCGCAGCATGTGGCCGTAATCCTTGATCGTCGTGCCGCAGCCCGAGGCGGTGATGACGATGGCGTCCAGCCCGCCAGCGTCGATCTGCCGCGTCCAGGCATCGACATTGCGGCGCGCGTCGGCGAGCGCGGCTTCCTCGCGCCCCATATGGTGGACGAGCGCGCCGCAGCAGCCCTCTCCCTCGGGCACGACGACCTCGACGCCGAGCCGGGTCAGAAGACGGATCGCCGCCTCGTTGATGGCAGAGTTGAGCACCGGCTGCGCGCAGCCGGTCAGGATGGCGACGCGGCCGCGCCTGTCACCTCTGCCCGGATAGGAGGCCGGCACCGCATAGACCGAGGGCCGCTCGATCCGCGCAGGCGCCAGATCGAGCATCGCCGCGAACCGCTTGAGGGGCGGAATCGCCTTGAACAGCGGCGCGAGCGGCCGGCCCAGCCGCGCCGCGTGGAGCGCGGCCCTGAACCGGTCCGGATAGGGCAGCACCAGTGCCAGGATGGTGCGCGTCAGCCGGTCGAGCAGGGGTCGCCTATAGGTCTTTTCGATATGCGCGCGGGCGTGATCGACCAGGTGCATGTAGTTCACGCCCGAGGGGCAGGTGGTCATGCAGGCCAGACACGACAGGCAGCGATCGATATGCAGCACGGTCTTTTCGTCCGCCGGGCGGTCGTTCTCCAGCATGTCCTTGATCAGATAGATGCGCCCGCGCGGCGAATCGAGCTCGTTGCCGAGCGTCACATAGGTCGGACATGTCGCCGTGCAGAAGCCGCAATGCACGCATGAGCGCAGGATCTTTTCCGAATGGGCCGTGTGCGGATCGGCAAGCTGTTCGGGCGTGAAACTGGTCTGCATGGCTCGTTTCCTCAGGCGGCGTCCCGGGCCGGACCGAACGGGCGGCGGCCGGTGTCGAACACGCCGTCCGGGTCGAGCGCGGCGCGGATTTTCCCGCTCAATGCGGCGACCGGCGCGGGTTCGGGATGAAACACGTCGGTATCGGCCCGCGCGGTTTCGGACGCGCGCACCAGCAGCGCATGGCCGTCGCCATTGGCGGCGACAGCGCCGCGCACCAGGGCCGCCCGCGGATCATCGCCATCAAGCCGAAGCCAGATCAACCCGCCCTGCCAGTCGTGGAACGCCTGGCCCTGTGCCTTGTCCAGAATTGCGGCGACGACGGCGGGGCCGGCCATCGGCGCGACCGAGATGCGCCAGACAGGCCCGGTCCCGCCGTCGGCGAACGGGCGCACATTGCGCACCGCCGTCCAGGCCCGCCGCGAGGCGGCCGCATCCAGTTCGGCAACGCTCCGGCCCGTTTCAAGAAGGCCGGCAAGCCGCGCGGCGCGCTCGGCGACGGAAGCCGCAAAGCCTTCAAGACGGAGCAGCGTCGCCGGCTGCCCGGCGTGCGCGCCGCCAAGGGCGAACCCGCTGACATTGGCGGGCAGGTGCGATGCCGCCGAGACCTCGACGCTCGTGCCCATCGCCCGGGCCATCAACCGGGCGGCTTCGGCCGCATCGGCACCGTCGATGACGAGCGTCGCCTCGGTCTCGGGTCGCGGCAGCACCTTGAAGGCAACCTCGGTGATCAGGCCGAGCGCGCCCCATGAACCCGCCATGAGTTTGACCAGGTCGAGCCCGGTGACGTTCTTCATCACCCGGCCGCCATTGCTGATCGCCTCGCCCCGCCCGTTGACGAAACGCACCCCGAGCAGCGCATCGCGCGCCGCCCCCGCAAGAATGCGGCGGGGGCCGGACAGGTTGGTCGCCGCGATGCCGCCGATCGTCTGGCCGGCATCCGAGCCCAGAAGAGGCCCCCAATCGGCCGGCTCGAACATCAGCGCCTGATGGTTTTCGGCAAGCACCGCCTCGATGTCGGCGAGCGGCGTGCCGGCGCGGGCGACGATCGCCAGTTCCTCGGGATTGTACTCGACGATGCCGGTGAGGCCGGTCGAGGTGAGCGCGCGATCCGCCTCGATGCGATGACCGACCGCGCCCTTGGAGCCGGCGCCGACGATGGCGAGCGTCCGGCCCGCAGCGCGAGCCTCGGCGACCATGGCGCGGGCCTCGGCCTCGTCGGCCGGCGCAAGCGTCTCAAGGGCGGCCACGGTCACGAGGCTCCGCGCCGTTCGAACGCAAGCGGGAACACCTTGGACGGGTTCAGGATCCAGTCCGGATCGAAGGCCGCGCGCACGGCCATCTGCTGGTTCAGGTCGGCTTCGTTGAACTGGTGCAGCATCAGGTCGCGCTTTTCGACGCCGACGCCGTGCTCGCCGGTCAGGCAGCCGCCGGCGTCCACGCACAGTTTCAGAATGTCCATTCCCGCCGCCTCGGCCTTTTCGGCCTCGGACGGATCGTTGACATCGTAGAGGATCAGCGGGTGCATGTTGCCGTCGCCCGCGTGAAAGACATTGGCGACGCGCAAGCCGTAGCGCTCGATGATCGCATAGGTCTCGCGCAGCACGTATGAGAGCTGGCCGAGCGGGACCGTGCCGTCCATGCAGATATAGTCGGCGATGCGCCCGGTGGCGCCGAACGCCGACTTGCGTCCCTTCCAGATCTGCGCGGCCTGGGTGGCCGACTGGCTTTCCTTGATCGAGGCGACGCCGTGCTTTCTGGCGATGGCGACGATGCGCCCCAGCATGTCGTCCATCTCGGCCTCCGAGCCCTCGACCTCGATGATCAGCAGCGCCTCCACGTCCAGCGGATAGCCGGCCTTGGCGAATGCCTCGCAAATCTCGATCGCCGGCTTGTCCATGAACTCGATGGCGACGGGGATGATGCCCGCGCCGATGATCTCGGACACGCAGTCGCCGGCGACCTGCGAGGAGTCGAAGCCGAACAGCACCGGCCGGGCGCCTTCGGGTTTGGCAAGAAGCCGCACGGTCGCCTCGGTGACGATGCCGAGTTGGCCTTCCGAGCCGCACATCAGGCCCGGAAGATCGAGCCCGGGCGCGTCCAGCGCCTTGCCCCCCAGTTCGATGACCGTGCCGTCCAGCAGCACGACCTTGGCGCCGAGCAGGTTGTTCGTGGTCACGCCGTATTTGAGGCAATGGGCGCCGCCCGAGTTCATGCCGATATTGCCGGCGATCGTGCAGGCAAGCTGCGAGGAGGGATCGGGCGCATAGAAAAAGCCGTCCGCGGCGACATGATCGGAAATGGACAGGTTGGTCACGCCGGCCTGAACCGTGGCGGTGCGGTTTGCATGGTCGACATCAAGGATACGGTTCATGCGGGACACGCCGATCACCACCGCGTCCTCCTGCGGGATCGCGCCGCCGGCGAGCGATGTGCCGGCGCCGCGCGGCACCACCGGCACACCGCGTTCGGCGCAGAATTTGAGGACCGCGGCGACCTCATCGGTCGTACCGGGCAGGACAACGGCCAGCGGCACGCGGCGATAGGCGGTGAACGCGTCGGTTTCGAACGGCACCAGTTCGCGCGCATCGGTGATCAGGCACTCGCCCGTGACCAGCGCCGCAAGCCCGTCGACGATCTCTCCGCGCCGGGCGATGATGCCGGGATCGGGCTCAAGAAATGCGATTTCGTTCATGGTGCGCTCCTCCATTCGCGCCAACTGGTAAAAAATATTTACCAGTTATTGCCGATGATGGCAATAGGACTTTTTTAGCCGATTGTTCTGGACTTCGGCGTCCGCTGCACCAAGTCGTCAGTTCCGGCAGATGCATCCGGGTGTGATGCGGGCATGAACTGCGGCATTTTGTCTTGGATGCGCGATGGTAACGAGCCCTGCCGGAAGCAAAGGCCGGTACGCTATAGTTTCGTTGGCGGAAAAGATGGTACGTTGGCAGGTATGAGCAACTTTGGCGATCTTGAGATATTCGCCCGCGTTGTCGCCGCCGGCAGCATGTCCGCCGCAGGACGCGAGCTGGGCCTTTCGCCCGCCGTGGTCTCCAAACGCCTGCGCCGCCTTGAGGATCGGCTGGGCACGCGCCTTCTGCAGCGCACGACGCGCCAGATCGCGCTGACCGAAGCCGGTCAGGGGTTCTACGAGCGCGTGGTCGCGATCCTTGCCGGCGTCGAGGAGGCCGAAGCCTTCGTCTCGCGGCGCTCGGCGCTGGCGCGCGGGACGCTGAAGGTCAGCGCGCCGACCTCGTTCGGGCGCATGCACATCGCGCCTCATCTGGTTCCCTTCATGCGGGCCAATCCCGATCTTGCGGTCAACATGCTTCTGTCGGACGATCTGGTCGACATTGTCGGCGAGGGGTTCGACGTGGCGATCCGCATCGCCGAACTGGCCGATTCGAGCCTGGTGGCGCGCAAGCTCGCGCCCGTGCGCCGCGTCCTGTGCGCGTCCGCGGACTATCTGGCCGAGCGCGGTGTGCCGCAAACGCTGGACGATCTGGCCGGGCACAACTGCCTGACCCATCAGACATCCGACACCTGGCGACTGGACGGGCCGGACGGGCCGGTCACCGTCCGCCCCCAGGGCAACCTGGCCACCAATTCCTCCGAGGTGATCCGCGAGGGCGTGCTCGCCGGGCTCGGCATCGCATTGCGGTCGACATGGGATGTGGGGGGCGAATTGTCCTCGGGCCGGCTGGTCCAGGTGCTCGGCGACCACGAGGCTTCGACCAATATCGGCATCTACGCGATCTACCCCTCGCGGCAGTTCCTGCCGGTCAAGGTGCGCCTGTTCATCGACTATTTCGCCGAATTGTTCGGGTCGGTCCCCTACTGGGAGCGCGGCGCGCCGGCAATCGTTCCCGAGATCGGAACGCCGGCGCCGCCGGCAGGGCCCGCGCGGCCCGACAGCGCCCGGCCCGGCTATCGCGCCAACGGGCACGGCGGCAATGGGCGCGCGCTGCCGGGCGAATAGCCCGCAAGGCCGGTTCGCCAGCCCCTTGGGGCCCGGAGCATGTTCCCGAAAAGTATATGCGGTTTTCGGATAAGAACATGCTCACAATCAAAGAGTTGGGGCATTGCCAGTGATCAGGGATCACGACAGATGCCCTATTGCGGGTCCGCCTGGTCCCGTTCGGTGTTGCGGTGGCGGATGCGGCGCACGATCGTCCAGATCGACAGGACCGTCACCGGCACGAAGAGCGCGACGATCGCCTCGGTGCTCAGGCCCGGCAGCCGGCCGCCCACGCCTTCGACGGCATAGGCGAACAGGCCGACGACGTAATAGGAGACGGCGGCGACCGACAGGCCCTCGACCGTCTGTTGCAGGCGAAGCTGGAGTTTCGCGCGCCGGTCCATCGATTCCAGCAGATCCCGATTTTGCTTTTCGACCTCGACATCGATCCGCGTGCGCAGCAGGTTCGCCGCCCGGGCAAGCTTGCTCGACAAGCTCGCCTGCCGCTCTTCCACCGCCCGGCACGTGCGCATCGCCGGCGCAAGGCGCCGCTCCAGGAAGGAACGCCAGGTGTCGAAGCCCGGCAGCGGCTCCTCTTCGAGCGCGTTGAGCCGGTCGCTGACGATCTCGTCATAGGCGCGGCTCGCGCCGAACCGGTAGAGGCTGGAGGCCGCGTCCGCCTCCAGCTCGCCCGCCAGCGCGGTGATGTCGTCGAGCAGGCGCTCGGCGCCGCCCGGCGCGATCTCGCGCATGCGGTGCGTCAGTTCGGCCAGCCGATCCTCTGCGCTGCGCATGCGCGGCGAAAGGCTCTGGGCGAGCGGCAGGCCAAGCATGGCGAGCGTGCGATAGATCTCGACGTCGAAAAGGCGCTGCGCCAGCGCACCGGTGCGCTGGCGCGTCAGGCCCTTGTCGAGGATCAGGATGCGCGTGAGCCCGTTCATGTCCTGACGGAAATCGGTCGCGACCAGGGCATGCCCGCCCTCGGTGCCCGACAGGCACAGGGTCTGCCGGTCGAACGGCGCAAGCAGGGTTTCGCGGGTCCCGGCGTCATAGGGGCGCACATCGATGCGCACGCCCGCGATCAGCGATCCGGGAGCCGGAAAGGCGTCGCCGAACGGATGGCCGGTGAGCGGGTCTTCGGGCGAGGCCGGCAACGGCCCTTCCCAAAGATAGGTCGAGGCCTCCGTGTGCCGCTCCCACCAAAGGCTGCCAGGGCCGGTGCGGATGCGGTGGTGCCGGGCCGCCTCGGCGGGCGGGGCGATCCCGTGCTGGCGGGACAGTTCGGCCAGGACCGCCTGGTCGACCGCCGAGCCGCCATCGGTGACAAAGCAAAGCTTGAGCAGGGCGCGCGGCGCGCTGATCGAGGGGGCGGGACGGGCATGCACTTCGCCGGTCGCCGCCGCGCGCTGGGGATGAACCGGAAAACCGAACGGCCCCGAGCGGGCCACGCTCCCCGGCCGGTCGGACAGCGCCTCGCCGTCGCGCGCTGCTGCCTGTTCCGCGCGCTTGTCGTCAAGTGCCGTCAAGTCGCCCTCCTTGCCCGGCGCACCGTACCACGAAACGCCGAATTCAGCTTGCCCGCCCATGCGGCATCGGAGCGGGCGCTAACGGCGCAATCAAGCACATCGACCGGACATCGCCAATCGCAACGCTTCGCTGTCTTGGCCTGAAACGCCCTGTGATCGCATGAAGTGGACAATCAAATTGACCAGTCGCGCCGTCAGCGGATAGACTAAGGTCGAAGGAGCGTCAGCCATCATGAACGCAACCCTCTTCCATCGGATCAATCATGCGCGCACGGCAGACGAGGTGTGCGCGCAGATCGAGGCGCTCGTCCTTGAAGGCGTGCTGCGCGTCGGCGACAAGCTGCCGGGCGAGCGCGACCTCGCCCAGCAGCTCAACATTTCCCGCCCGATCGTGCGCGAGGCGCTCAAGGCGCTCGAACAGCGCGCGCTCTTGTCCACGCGCCATGGCGGCGGCACCTATGTGGCCGACGTGATCGGCGACGTCTTCTCCAAGACGATGCTGGAGCTGATCGCCGATCACCCCAAAGCGACCGACGATTATCTGGAATATCGCCGCGAGGTGGAAGGGATCGCGGCGGGCATGGCCGCCGCGCGCGCGACCGAGGACGACAAGGCGCTCCTGACCGCGATCATCGGGCGGATGGAAGCCGCCCACACCAAGGCCGATGTGGGCGAGGAAGCCGCGCTCGATGTCGAGTTCCACCAGGCGGTGAGCGAAGCGGCGCACAATGTGATCCTGATGCACACGCTGCGCTCCTGCTACCGGCTGCTGACGAACGGTTCCTTTTTCTCCCGCTCGCTGGTCTACGGCTATCCGGGCGCCCGCGACAAGCTGCTCGACCAGCATCTGGCGATCTACCGGGCGATCATGGACGCCGACCCAGATGCCGCGCGCCGCGCGGCCCAGGCGCACATGGAATTCGTGCAGCAATGCAAGCGCGACGCCGAAAAGGCCAAGGCATGGGAAACCGTCTCGCGCCTGCGCCGCACGCAGCGCAAGGCCGGCTGAGCGCTCCAGATCGTGTGGACGGTCAGGTTTCGACCAGATTGTGCCGGCCCACCTTGGCGATGTCGGTCTCGCCGGCGAGCCCCATCGTGACGTCGAGCTCCTTGCGGATGATCTCCAGCGCCTTGGCGACGCCTGCCTGCCCCATCGCGCCGAGCCCGTAAATGTAGGCGCGGCCGATGAAGGTCGATTTCGCGCCGAGCGCGATCGCCTTGAACACGTCCTGGCCCGACCGGATACCGCTGTCCATGTGGATCTCGACCCGGTCGCCGACCGCATCGACGATCGGCGCCAGCACGTCGATGGAAGCCTGGGCGCCGTCGAGCTGCCGCCCGCCATGGTTGGAAACGACCATCGCATCGGCGCCCACCTTGGCGGCGATCCGGGCGTCCTCGACATCGTTGATGCCCTTGAGGATCAGCTTGCCGTCCCATTTCGACTTGATCCAGGCGATCGAGTCCCAGTCGAGCGTGGGGTCGAACTGTTCGTGCGTCCATTCCGACAGCGAGGTCATGCCGGTCACGCCCGGCGCATGGCCGACAATGTTGCCGAAGCTGCGGTTCTTCGTGCCGAGCATGCCAAGGCACCATTGCGGACGCAGCGCCAGATCGGCGATCGCGCGCAGCGTCGGCTTGGGCGGGGCGGACAGGCCGTTCCTGATGTCCTTGTGCCGCTGGCCGAGCACCTGCAGATCGAGCGTCAGCACCAGCGCCTCGCAGCCGGCCGCCTTGGCGCGCGCGATCAGGTCCTCGACGAAGCCCCGGTCGCGCATCACGTAAAGCTGGAACCAGAACGGTTTGGCGGTCGCCTCGGCCACCGCTTCGATCGAGCAGATGCTCATCGTCGACAGCGTGAAGGGCACGCCGAACGCCTCGGCGGCGCGGGCGGCGGCGATTTCGCCGTCCGGATGCTGCATGCCCGTCAGGCCGACCGGCGCCAAGGCGACGGGCATCGCCACATCGCGGCCGATCATCTGCGTCTTCACCGAGCGCCGGTCTATGTTGCGCGCCACGCGCTGGCGAATCCTGATGCGGCCGAACGCGTCCGAATTGTCGCGATAGGTGGATTCGGTCCAGGCGCCCGAATCCGCATAGTCATAAAACATCTTCGGCACGCGGCGCCTGGCGCGCCGTTGAAGATCCGCGATCTCGGTGACGGGTCCGAACATGACAACACTCCCCAAGGAAAGGTAGGGCCGTGTTAACCGTTCAGGGGCGGCCTGAAAAGACAGCGCGCGGCCTTGACGCCGATCCTGCCTACCGTGCCCGGCTCTCCGCCGAAACGCCATAACCGTCGGTGGCGACATGGCCCGCAAGCGAGCTTGCCGAATATACGCCAAGACCCCAAAGGACGATGCCGAACAAGGTAGCAAGCGACAGCAATGTTGCGCGCAATGTCATGACGGCTCCCCAGTTCCCCAACGTCATCGGCGCGACCGCAATGGACCGGATTTGCTTTCGGCAATGTGACCCAGGAAAATGTGACCCAAGAAAATGTGACCAGGGACACGGATTTGCCGGGCCGCGCGCGGGCTGGCTAACCCGGCCGGACGGGTTTGGCCAGCATAAATTTGGGCAGGATGGCAGCAGGAGCGCAAATGACGTCGCGGAACCTTCTTGCGCATTTCGGCGACACGATCGAGGCGGGCCTGCGCGATGCCGAACGCGCACCGTCTTCGACCATGCGCTCCGGTTGGGGGCGCCCGAGGGTTCATGAAAAGGCCGCTGCCGGTTGACGCGGACGGAGCGGCGGTCCATCGCATGCGCCATGCGCGCCAACCACAAACTCCAGCGCCTGTTCGTGGATGCTCCGCTCGCCAAGGGCGCGACCGTCGCGGCGGACGCCGGGCAGGCCAACTATCTGCGCAACGTGTTGCGCATGGCCGACGGCGCGGAACTGCTCGTCTTCAACGGCCGGGACGGGGAATGGCGCGCGCGGCTCGCCATGGCGGGCAGGCGCGATCTTCGGCTGGTCGCCACCGGGCTCGAAAGAGCGCAGCCCGACGCCCCGGACCTGATCTACGCCTTCGCGCCGCTCAAGGCGGGCCGGCTCGATTACATGGTGCAGAAGGCGGTCGAAATGGGTGCGGGCGTGTTGCAGCCGGTGCTGACCCGGCACACGCAGGTGGCGCGGCTCAATGTCGACAGGATGCGCGCCAACGCGCTGGAAGCGGCCGAGCAATGCGGCGTGCTGTCGGTTCCCGGCTGCCGCGATCCGATCGGGTTCGATGCCTTCCTGACGCGATGGGACCCCGGCCGGTGCCTTGTGTTTTGCGACGAGGGCCATGAGACGAACAATCCCCTCGATCGGCTGGCGCCGCTCAAGGGGCGGCCGCTGGGCATCCTGATCGGTCCGGAGGGCGGGTTTTCCGACGAGGAGCGCGCACGGCTGCGGGCGCGGCCGTTCGTGACGCCGGTCCCACTCGGCCCGCGCATCCTGCGCGCCGATACGGCCGCTGTCGCCGCGCTGGCAGTGGTCCAAGCGGCGGCGGGCGACTGGTGAGGCCGACACAGCGGCGGCATGCGGTCGCAGGCGGGCTCTACTCGCCCAGCACGTTCACCTTGAAGTCGGCCAGCATGATCTGCCACCAGTCGATCGTGTCTTCGAGATTGCTCGTCGTCACCCCCTCGAACAGGTTGACGTCCATCTCCAGGATCGGGTCCTCGACCTGGTCCAGATAGGCCTTGGCGAACCGCTTGTCGCGATTCCAGGCGTTCAGCGCGGCAGGCGAATGGGCGCCATCGGTCTCCCATGCCGCGCGGAACTGGATGGAGCGGCATTGTGCGCCCGAACCGTTGCAGCCGAAGAAGAGCACGAGAAAACGCGTGCCCTCCATCCGCCCGACGATCAACGGATCGCCCGCGGCGTCGGTTTCGAGCACCGCGCTTCCAAAGCCGCGGATCAGGTTGACGATCCGGTCGGGATCGGTTGCATCGATCATGGTCTGGGCCGATGCGGCGGTGATCGGCAGCAACGCGCCGGCCAGAAGGCAAAGGGTGGTTCTTTTCATCTTAACCTTGAATGTCGTAAACGTGAAAACAGTTCGCACAATGGCAAGACAATCCGCTTGCCGCAACGCCTATCATGAGCCATTCAGGCGGCCTTGTGCGATCGGAGCGGATGATCATGGCGCGCGACACCACCGACGATACGCCGATCGAAGGCGTCGCCGAGCTGGCGGCCTATCTCGAAGCGGGCTGCAAGCCGGTCGAGGAATGGCGGATCGGGACCGAGCACGAGAAGTTTCCCTTCTATGCCGCCAACAACGCCCCGGTGCCCTATGGCGGCGGGCGCGGCATCGCCCGCCTGCTGGAAGGCATGCGCGAAAAGCTCGGCTGGCAGCCGATCGTCGATGACGGCAACATCATCGGCCTTTACGAGCCGACCGGGACGGGCGGGGCGATCTCGCTGGAGCCGGGCGGCCAGTTCGAACTGTCCGGCGCGCCGGTGGAAACGATCCACCAGACCTGCCGGGAATCCAATGCCCATCTCGCCCAGCTCCGGCTGATCGCCGATCCGCTCGGCATCAAGTTTCTCGGCCTGGGCGCAAGCCCCAAATGGTCGCTCGCCGATACGCCGAAAATGCCCAAGTCGCGTTACGACATCATGCGCGCCTACATGCCGACCAGGGGCGGCGAGGGCCTGGACATGATGCACCGGACCTCCACGATCCAGGTCAATCTCGATTTCTGCTGCGAGGCGGACATGCGCACCAAGATGCAGGTCGCCTACCGGTTGCAGCCGGTCGCCACGGCCCTGTTCGCCAATTCGCCCTTCACCGAAGGAAAGCCGAACGGCTTTGTGTCCTGGCGGGCCGACATCTGGCGCGATACGGACAATGACCGCTGCGGCGTGCTGCCGTTCGTCTTCGCCGACGATTTCGGCTTCATGGACTATGTTCAATGGGCGCTCGACGTGCCGATGTATTTCATCCTGCGCGAAGGCCGGTATGTCGACTGCACGCATATGACCTTCCGCCAGTTCATGGACGGCGCGCTCGAAGGGCGGATTGCGAACCCGCGCCCGACAAGGGGCGACTGGACCAACCATCTGTCGACGGTCTTTCCCGAGGTGCGGCTCAAGCGCTTCATCGAAATGCGCGGCGCCGATGGCGGTCCCTGGCGGCGCATCTGCGCCTTGCCGGCGCTCTGGGTGGGCCTTCTGTACGATGAGACGGCGCTCGAAGCGGCCGACGCGCTCACCCGATCCTGGACCTATGAGGATGTGGTCGCGCTGCGCGACGCCGTGCCGGCCGAGGGCCTGAACGCCCGCATGCGCAACCAGTCGGTGCGCGACATCGCCTATCAGATGCTCGGCATCGCGCGCGAGGGGCTCAGGGCGCGCGCCCGGTTCAATGCCGACGGGTTCGACGAGGCCCATTTCCTCGCCCCGCTCGAAGAGATCGCCGCGCGCGGCACAACGGCGGCCGAGCAGATGGTCACCAAATATCACAGCGTGTGGGGCGGCTCGGTCGCGCCGGCATTCCTGGAATATGCCTATTGAGCAGAGGTGGCAGGATGACAGCGCGCACCTCGGTATGAGGGCGTTTGCTCACAACCGGTCCAGCATCGCGTACCAGCTCAAGGCCAGCGTCAGCATCGGCCCGCGGAATCGCCGCCCACCGGGAAAGGGTGGGATATCGAGACCCCTGAACAGATCCAGCCGGTCGCGGTTGCCGGCCACCGCCTCGGCCCACAATTTGCCGGTGAAATTGGCCAGCATGACGCCATGGCCCGAATAACCGCCCACCGCCGTGACGCCCGGCATGACCTGCCGCACGAACGGCTCGCGCGGCAGCGTGATTCCGACCGACCCGCCCCAGGCATGGGTGATCGGGACATGGCGCAGGGCGGGATAGACCTCGATCATCTGCCGGCGCACGCCCGCCTCGATGTCGGCCGGCGTTTCGCCGCCATAGGCCTCGCGCCCGCCGAACAGCAGCCGCCCGTCCCGCAGGCGCCGAAAATAACGCACGACGAACCGGCTGTCGTCCACGCTTTGGCGCCCCGGAAGGATCGTCTCGTCCGCCGCCCCTTCGAGCGGCGCGGTCGCGCCGATGAAGGAGCGGATCGGCATCACATGGCGCGCCATGACCGGTTCGAGCGCTTCATCCCCATGGGCGTTGACGGCGACGAGGACGCGGGCCGCCGTCACCGTGCCCGCCGGCGTCGCCAGGCGCACCTTGGGGCCCTGGGACGTGATGCCGGTGACCTTCGTGTTCTCGTGCAGACGGGCGCCGCGCGCGGCGGCGACCTTCGCGGTCCCCACGACCAGCTTCAACGGCTGTATATGCCCGGTTCCGCAGTCGTGAACGCCGCCGAAATAGCGCTCCGACCCCAGCATCGCCGCCGTTTCGGCCCGGTCGAGAAACCGCAGATGCGGGTAGCCGAAGCGTTCTGCCATCGTTTCCGGATAGGCGCGGTAGGCATCGACATGGCGCCCCTTGTGGGCGACCGAGACATGGCCCGGCGTGTAATCGATGTCGATATCGTTGTTTCGGGCGAACGACAGAAGGTGCCGCTTGGCTTCCTCGGCGAGATCGAACAGCGCCCTGGCGCGATCGTAGCCCAGCGTCTTCTCGTGCGTGTCCGGCGACGAACGCTGCCCCGTGTTGAGCTGCCCGCCATTGCGCCCCGATGCGCCGTCCCCGAACCGCGCCGCGTCGACCAGCACCACCGACGCGCCCAGCCGTGCCGCCTCGGCCGCCGCCGCAAGGCCGGTGAAGCCGCCGCCCACGATGCACACATCGGCCGCCGCATCGCCGGAGAGCGGCGCATAGGCCGGCCGGGCGCCGGCCGACGCCTCGTACCAGGAGAGGCCCGGCGAGATAGGGCTTCGGTAAGTCATGATCGAGACGCAGGGCTCAACGGTAAAGGCCCTTGAGCGCCTCTGCCATCACATCGATCATATGTCCGATATCGTGCATGACGTTGTAGGCGCGCACCGCAAATCGCAATTGTCCGTAGCTGATCTTATGGATCACCCGTGTTTGCTCAAGACGTTTCGACAAGGGCGCGATCGCCGCGTCCGACGAAAACCGTGACCGCCCGCATCGCCGAAGCCTCCGCCAGGTGGTCGGGGAAACGATCGACGGCCGCCCTCACACGGTCATGCGGGATCATCTTGTCGCATACCGACAGATAGGTCTTCCGCTTCAGTGCCGGGAAGCCTCTTCGAAAGCGCTCAAAGGGGCCCGCCTCGATCACAGCCGGCGCGGCGTTGCGCGTCATGGCGTCTCAAGACCGCTTGCGATCGTTGCGAGACTGGTTCGGCGCTGGCCGGCCTGGCGTTCAGGGACAGCCTCTGGCGTATGCTCCCGAAAAGTGTATGCGGTTTTCGGATAAGAACATGCTCACAATCAAAGAGTTGGAGCATTGCGCGTGAACCGGGGATCATGAGAAATGGTGTCACCCGCGCATCCACCCCTCGGCGAATACGACGGTTTCGGTCTCCGCGAGCAGCCTGACCCGGTCGAGTTCCGATGTGAGAGCGACGGTGCGGGCCTTTCCCATTCGCACCCCGGCTTCCGGCCAGAAGGCCTGGACGAGGAGCACGCCATCGATCCGCCTGGCGTCGATGCGGCCGATCAGCCGGTCGCCCTGCATGACCGGAAAGACATAGTAGCCGTATCGCCGCTTCGCTTCCGGCACGAAGATCTCGATCCGATAGTGGAAGCCGAACAGGCGCTCGGCCCGGTCCCGATCGCGCAAGGCGGGATCGAACGGTGACAGGAGGCGGACGCGCCCTGTCGACTCCGACAGCGACGCCACTTCGTCGAGAGTGGCCTTGGTGGTGAAGCTGCGCCGGCGCGACCCGTCGGCCATCCCGATATCCGCCTCGATGAGGCGGCCCTCGGACAGCGCCCTCGCACACCAGGCTTTCGCCTCGTCGCGCGTTATGATCTCGAAGAACGCCGCCAGCTCGCCGCTCGTACCAAATCCGAGGCGTCGCAGCGCCTGCGACATCGCCCAGTCGACGATCGCGTCGTCATCACGACGCCGGTTTCGGTGCTCCACTGGAATCACGTTCTCGGCAAGGTCGTAGAACTTCCTGAAGCCCCGGCGATGACAGATCGCCAGTCGGCCGGACCGCCACAGGAACTCAAGCGCCGTCTTGGAGGGATGCCAATCCCACCAGCCCGACGAGCCCTTTGCCTCCTCGCCGCCGACATCGAGCGAGCAGGCCGGGCCATGGTCCGCGATGTGACGCAGCACCTGTTCGATTTCCGCCTCCCAACCAGCCCGACGTGCGGCGGGCCAGCGCGCCCGCATGCGCGCTTCGTCGCGCCTGAATTTCAAGCGCCACATCGGATAGAACGCCATCGGGATCACGGCTGCGTCATGCGTCCAGTGCTCGAACGCGGACCTTCGTCGCGCGACAAGGTTCTCAAGCGCCTTGGGACGATATCGCCCACGACGCGACCACAGGATCAGATCATGCGCGCGGGCGAGCGTGTTGACGCTGTCGACCTGGACGAAGCCGAGTGCGTCAAGCACGCGGTCCAGGTCCTCGCCCCGGCCGGACCCCGAGCCCGGGCGCAGCAAGAGATGCCGGTCGAGAAACAGCCGGCGGGCGCTTCGATTGTCAAGAAAGGGGCGACTCATCCCGTCTCTATCGCCGAGGAGGCGGCAAAAGCGCAATATCTTGTGTGGATGGCTCCGGGATTGCAAGAGTTTTGCTATGAAGTATTCCCAAGGTCAGATGCGGCCCTGTGTCTAGAGCGGTTTGTCTTTAGACCGGTCGGGCCGTGTGGCTCACCGGTCCCCATGGGAGCGCCCGCATCACGGAGCTTACAAGAAACCGCCGGACACCGCGGACGCAGCGCTGGCGTAGACGGCGATCAGGGCAATGCCCATTGCCAGCTCGCCGCCCACGAAGGCAATGGCAACACGCCGCGAACAAGCAAGGGCTGCCCGCACGAGCCGGACCGCGGCAAACAGCACCCCAACGATCAGGACGATCCCGGCCAACAGAATCGGCGTGCCGGATGCGGGCAGGACCATGAGCGCGATAAAATAGAGCGCGAGCACGTAGCTGAACAGGGCGTTGGACCAGTTGCGCACGACGATCAGATGCGCAAAGCGCGCGCCAAAGCCCAGCGGCTTTACGATCACGGCGAAGACCGCGATCGGCAGGAACCAGGCAACCGATTCCAGCACCGCATCCCGGGCGATCAGCGAAGCGAGGCTTCCCGATGGCGTATCGGCCAGGGCGGTGACGGCGCCGATCACCCAGCCGAAGAAAAGCGCAGGCAGCGCGACGATGATGGCCGAGAAGGAGCGCCAGAAGCCGTCCGACGAGATGTCCATGCGTTCGAGCGCGCCCGGCCGGCCCGCTATGACGCCGATGACGCTTTCCAGATGATGGAAGGCATAATCGAGATTGATCATCGGGCGCCCTGCTGCGCGAACCAGCGGGCGATGAAATCGGCATAGATGGCGGTCAGCATCTCAAGGTGGGCGAGCGGCACATGTTCGTCGACCATGTGCATCGTCTTGCCGACGAGGCCGAATTCGACCACGGGGCAATAATTCTTGATGAAGCGCGCATCCGAGGTGCCGCCGGACGTCGAAAGGACCGGTTGGCGCCCGGTCACGGATGCAATGCTTGCGGCAAGCGCGCCGGTCAGGGCGTCGTTGCGGGTCAGGAAGACCGGGCTGACCGGCGCCGCCCAGTCGAGCGCGTGGCGCACCGTCGCATCCGTGGCCGCCTTCGAAAGGCGATCGGTGATCGCCGCTTTCAGGCTCGGTTCGGTCCAGCGGTCGTTGAACCGGATGTTGAAGCCCATGGTCGCGCGCGCCGGAATGACGTTCGCCGCCCGGTTGCCCGTATCGATCGTCGTGATTTCGAGATTGGAGGGCTGGAAGTCCTGTGTGCCCTCGTCCAGCGCCGGCGCGACCAGCGCCGCGCCGAGCGCCAGAACGCCGCGCAGGGGATTGTCGGCCAGGTGGGGATAGGCCACGTGGCCCTGCGTGCCGGTCACCGTCACCGTGCCCGACAGCGATCCGCGCCGGCCGATCTTGATCATGTCGCCGATCGCGTCCGGATTGGTCGGCTCGCCGAGAAGGCACCCGTCCCACGTCTCGCCGCGCGCGGCCGCCCAATCGAGCAGCTTGACAGTGCCGTTGATCGCCGGCCCCTCCTCATCGCCCGTGATCAGCAGCGAGACCGATCCCGAAGGCGCCTCGCCCTTTTCGACAAGCCGGGCGAGCGCGGCGACGAAACAGGCGATCCCGCCCTTCATGTCGACCGCCCCGCGCCCGAACAGGCGGCCGTCTGCAATCTTGGCGCCGAACGGGTCGTGGCTCCAGGCGTCGACATCGCCCGGCGGCACGACGTCCGTGTGTCCGGCGAACATCAGGTGCGGGCCTTCACCGCCCCGTCGCGCATAAAGGTTCTCGATGTCGGCGGTGCCGGCCTGGGCGAAGGCGGGTCGTTCGCCGGCAAAGCCCATCGGCGCGAGCAGCCCTTCGAGCACGCTCAGCGCGCCGGCATCGGCGGGCGTCACGGACGCACAGCGGATCAGGCGCGCCAGGTTGTCGGACGGATCGGTCGGTAAACTCGTCATGGTCGCTTAGGTCATTCCCGCATGGCCCGTGGGTGACCTAGTGTGGTGGATTTGAAGTTCGTTACAGTGTTCGCGGCACGCTTCTGAACGAACTGCAAATCCGTAAACCACACCAGAATCAAAGACCTGCTAGTGTCCTGATCGAATCTGAAGTGCGTACGGAGCATGCTGCGTAACGAAGCGAGCTTCAGATCAGGGACACTAGCCAATAGGCCGGCCCGAGTCACCTGCGCATGCGCGATCGCGCCGTGGCGGATCGAGTTTTCTTGACACGAGCAATCACGGCAACGCAACCTATAAAAGAAAAGGAGGAGAAAATGCAATCCACGATGCGCGCCGCCGTCGTCACCGAGCTGGGAAAGCCGCTGGACATTCGCGAGGTCGACCGGCCGGACCCCGGCCCCGGCGAGATTCTGGTCCGTGTCCACGCCTCCGGCGTTTGCCACACCGACCTGCACGCCGCCGAGGGCGACTGGCCGATCAAGCCCGTGCCGCCCTTCATTCCCGGCCATGAAGGCGTCGGTTTCGTCGCCGGCGTCGGGACCGGGGTCGAGGGCGTCAAGGAGGGCGACAGGGTCGGCATTCCGTGGCTCTATTCGGCATGCAGCCATTGCGCGCATTGCGTGGGCGGCTGGGAAACCTTGTGCGAGAGCCAGCGCAATACCGGCTATTCGGTCAATGGCGGCTTTGCCGACTATGTGCTGGCCGACCCCGACTATGTCGGCCATCTGCCCGACAATGTGGAATTCGGCCCGGCGGCGCCCGTCCTGTGCGCGGGCGTGACCGTCTACAAGGGTCTCAAGGAGACCGAGGTCAAGCCCGGCCAGTGGGTGGCGATCTCGGGCATTGGCGGCCTCGGCCACATGGCCGTGCAATATGCCAAGGCGATGGGCATGCGCGTCGTCGCCGTCGACATCGCCGACGACAAGCTGGCGCTGGCCAAACGCCTGGGCGCCGACGAAACGATCAACGCCGGCACAACCGATCCCGCCGCCAGGATCGCAAAGGAACTGGGCGGCGTCCACGGCGCGCTGATCACGGCGGTGTCGACGACCGCCTTCAATCAGGCCGTCGGCATGCTGCGGCGTCACGGCAACATGTCGCTCGTCGGCCTGCCGCCGGGCACGTTTCCGTTGCCGATCTTCGAGGTGGTGCTCAAGCGGCTGACCATCCGCGGTTCCGTCGTCGGCACGCGCAACGACCTCACCGAGGCGCTGGGCTTTGCCGAAAACGGTCAGGTCGCCGCCAGTTTCGCCTGGGACAGGCTCGACAACATCAACGCCATCTTCGACAGGATGCGCGCCGGCGCGATCGAGGGCCGGATCGTGATGGATCTGAGCTGAGCGGACCGATCAGCCCTTCGGTCCGCCGCGCGGAAAGGGCGGCGGGCCGTGCCGGTTGGTTTCCTGCGTCGAGGGCCAGAAGGCCAGGACCAGGAACGCGATGTAGGAGATCGGCTGGATCAGCAGCAGCGCGGCCAGGATCGCAGGCAGGCCGATATCGTGCAGGCGCTTGACGGCGAGCGCCACCAGGACCCAGGCCGAAACCATCCAGACGACGAACAGCGCCGCGCCCCACAGCGCCCGTTCGCCGCTGTCCTCGGGCGCGCCGATGATCTGGGCGATGACCGCGCCCTGGATCAGGAGCATGCCGAGCGCGCCGAGCCAGAAGCTCTTGCGCCCGATCCGGCCCCTGAAGCCGAACAGGACCCATTTTATGGTGAGCGGATGGGCGGGGGCGGCGGTCATGGCCCCTCAGTCTCGCAGCAATTCGTTGATGCCGGTCTTCGAGCGGGTCCGCTCGTCGACGGTCTTGACGATGACGGCGCAGTAAAGGCTCGGACCCGGCGTGCCATCGGGGAACGGCCTGCCCGGCATCGCGCCGGCGACGACCACCGAATAGGGCGGCACCTCGCCATAGGTGATATCGCCGGTGGCGCGGTTCACGATCTTCGTCGACTTGCCGATGAACACGCCCATGCCCAGCACCGAGCCCTGGCGCACGATGCAGCCCTCGACCACCTCCGAACGCGCGCCGATGAAGCAATTGTCCTCGATGATGGTCGGGCCGGCCTGCATCGGCTCCAGGACGCCGCCGATCCCG
This sequence comes from Roseitalea sp., assembly GCF_984466335.1. Lineage (NCBI taxonomy): Bacteria > Pseudomonadati > Pseudomonadota > Alphaproteobacteria > Hyphomicrobiales > Ahrensiaceae > Roseitalea > Roseitalea sp. The sequence goes on from NZ_CFIFWG010000005.1 coordinate 19,729, forward strand.
ACGCCGCCCGAAAGGTGCACATCCTTGCCGATCTGCGCGCAACTGCCCACCGTCGCCCAACTGTCGACCATCGTGCCCTCGTCCACATAGGCGCCCAGATTGATAAAACAGGGCATCAGGACGGCGTTCCTGGCGACAAAGGCCGAGCGGCGCACCGTGCAGTTGGGCACGGCGCGGAACCCGGCGCGCTCGAACTCGGCCGCCGACCAGCCCTCGAACTTGGAGGGCACCTTGTCCCACCAGGTCGCATCGCCCGGCCCGCCCTTGACGATCCGCATCGGGTTGAGCCGGAACGACAGGAGCACGGCCTTCTTCAGCCATTGATGCACGGTCCAGGCGCCGTCCCCGCCGCGCGAGGCGACGCGCGCCTTGCCCGTGTCGAGCAGGTTCAGCGCCTCCTCGACCGCCTCGCGCACTTCGCCGCGCGTTTCGGTCGATATCCGGTCGCGATCGTCGAAGGCGGCTTCGATGGTCTGTTCAAGGGCGGCGATATCGGGACCGGGCATGATGCATCCTTCGATTGCGGGGTGGCCGGGGCGATGCGGCGAGCAGCGGCCGGCCGGTGCGGTTTTCCCGGAAGGCTCTAGGCGAGGGCGCCCCGCAAGGTCAATCGCATGCGGCCATCGGCGCCGGCGGGAAGGATCGGAGACGACGGGAGCAGCCTCGCCGGATGACGTTGCGTCCCGTTCGGCGGCGCCTCGTTTGCCCGGTGACGGCGGGTGTGACGTGATCGTACATATGTATGATTTGGCAGTGGATCATTTTTACCGGTGCAATAGATTGAACTCTGGAATTAATTGGGAGATGAACATGTCCACACTGGAAAATGTCAGCGATGACATAAACAACCAATATGCCCTTCTCAACATACTTGATGGGAAGGCATCGGCACTCCTTTCTTATAATTCCATATTTCTAGCAGTTATCGCATTTATGTTTGATGAAATTGAAGGTCCGGCCGTCTACGGATTGTTTGTCGTATTTCTGAATTTAATCGTGACATGCATTTTTCTTCAAGGCGTAATATGGTTGCGCTGGTCGAATTTGGAGGAAAGCGCGGAAGAGTTGAGCTATATAAGGAAATCCAGGACATATAAATATCAAGCTGCCTGGGCCCTGTCTTTGGTCACGGTTTTGTTTTTCCTTGTCTTTATTGTTCTGTATTGGATGTATCGGTAGAGCAAGGCAGGCTTGGGTCTGTGGCGCCGGGACGATTCCGACAGCAATGGTTGTGCCGGAAAAACGAAAGGCGCCCCTCTTGGGGGGCGCCCTCCAAAAGCGGCTGGCCGCATGCCCTATTGGGAGAGCGTGAACGGGGCGGTGTAGCGGTCGACATTGTCCGGTGTGATCAGCAGGCAGTCGAAGAGCTGCTTTTCCTGATCGACCATTGGCTCGCCGTTCCTGATGTAATGGTCGGCCTGAATGACGGCCTCGCGCGAGAAGACCGCCACCGGCTGGAGCACGGTGTAGGCCATCTCTTGGGCCTTGATCGCCTCGACGGCGTCGGGCGAGCCGTCGAACCCGCCGACGATGAAGCCGTCAAGGCGGCCCGCTTCCTTCAGCGCGGCGATCGCGCCCAGCGCCATTTCGTCATTGCCCGAGATCAGGGCGTCGATGTCGGGGTTGGCCTGCATGATCGACTGCATCTTGTTGTAGCCCTGGGTCCGGTCCCAGTTGGCGACTTCCTCGGCGACCTTGACCAGGCCCGGATACTGGCTGAGCACGGTGTTGTAGCCGTTGGAGCGTGTCGCTGCATTGTTGTCGGCGGGGTTGCCGACCAGTTCGACATATCTGGCCTCGTCGCCGACGATCTGCTGCCAGGCCACCGCGCCAAGCGCCGCGCCCTGGGCATTGTTGGACACGAGCTGGCCGATGGCGATGCCGCTCTCGTTGATCTCGGCATTGACCAGGAACACCGGGATGCCCGCATCGGTCGCCTTGCGCACCACGCCGACGGAGCCGTCGGCATTGGCCGGGTCGAGGATGATGGCCTTGGCGCCATTGGTGATCGCCGCGTCAACGAGGTTGGATTCGACGTTGGTGTCGCCCCTGTGGGCGGACACCGTCGCCGTGTAGCCCAGCCCCTCGGCGGTGGCTTTGGCGACCTCGCCCTCGGTGAACCAATAGGGGTTCGCCGGGTCGTTGACGATGATGGAAATGAAGCCTTCCGCCCGGGCGGGACCGGCCATCAGCGGCAAGGTGGCCGCCGCGGCCAGCAAGGCACGCTTGGTGAGCTTGATCATGGTGAGTCTCCTCTCTGTGGTGATCCTTGATTGTTCCGGTGCGGTCGGATGGCGGCGGCTTGCCGCAGCCTCACGCGCTGCTGCGCCCGCCTCCATAGCGGATGGAGTTCAGCATGACGGCGAGCACGATGACGGCCCCGGTGAAGACGGTCTGCCAGTAGGCCGACACGCCGGTGATGACGAGGCCGGCGCCCAGAAACACGATCACGAACGCGCCCAGCAGCGTGCCGCCGACGGTGCCGCGCCCGCCCATCAGCGAGGCGCCGCCGACGACAACGGCGGCGATCGCCGTCAGTTCGTAGGTCGTGCCCGCGGTCGGCCCCGCCGAGGTGAGCTGCGAGCTCAGCACGAGACCGGCAATGGCGGCGCAGACGCCCGACAGCACGTAGACCCAGACATAAACCGCCCGGACCGGCACGCCCGAAAGTTCGGCGGCATTGGCGTTGCCGCCCGTCGAATAGAGCCAGCGGCCGAACGCGGTGCGGGTCAAAAGAAGATAGACGCAGATGGCGACGCCGGCGAGGATGAAGATGCTGATCGGCACACCCCACAGCCGGTTGAAGCCGAGCCATTCAAAGCCCGTATTGCCCAGCGCCGGATCGCCGGACAGGTTGTTGTAGGTCAGGCCGTTGGTCATCAGCAGCGCGATGCCCCGCGCGACATAAAGCGTTCCGAGCGTCGCAACGAAGGCGGGCACCTTGAACCAGGCGACGAGCGCGCCGTTGACCAGCCCGACAAGGGCGCCGACGGCCAGCGTGCAGACCATGACGGCCCATACGGGCATGTAGACGATCACGCCCAGGCCGGTCAGCTCCACGCCCGTCATCAGGAAGCCGGCGACGACCCCGCACAGCGCCAGCGTCGAGCCGACCGACAGGTCGATCCCGCCCGACAGGATCACGAGCAGCATGCCCACCGCCAGCAGCCCGAACACGGCGACCTGTGCGCTCATGATGAGAAAGTTGGCGAGCGTGAAATAGTTCGGCGACAGGAACGAGAACACCGCGATGATGGCGATGAGCGCGAAGAAGGCGCGCCCCTCCATCAAAAGCTGCAACGGGTTCGGTCCGCGCCTTTGCGCCCCTCCAAGGCCCGCATGCGCCATGTCCGACATGTCGGCTCCCTTCGTCCGTGTCATGCCGCCAGGCTTTCGCCCGAGGCGGCCATGATGGCTTCCCTGCTTGTGTCGTGCGTGAACTCGGCGGCGATGCGACCGCGACGCATGACGACGATCCTGTGCGCGATGGACAGGCATTCATCGACCTCCGAGGTCGAGTAAAGCACCGCCTTGCCGCCGCGCGCATGGTCCGACAGGATGCGGAACACCTCCGCCTTGGCGCCGATGTCGATGCCGCGCGAGGGCTCGTCGAGCAGCACCACCGAGGGGTCCGTCGCCAGCATCTTGCCGATGACGACCTTTTGCTGGTTGCCGCCCGACAGGGAGCCGATCGGCGCGTTCGGCCCCTGCGTCTTGACCGTCACCTCCCGGATCGACCGCTCGATGATGTCCATTTCGGCGCGAAGGTTGGTGAACAGGCCACGGGTGAACCGTCCGATCGAGGCCAGCGACAGGTTGTCGCCGACCGTGGCGGTCTGCACCAGCCCGTCGCGCTGGCGATCCTCCGGCACCAGCACGAGGCCCGCCTCGATCCGCTCGGCGATCGAAAGATGGCCGATGTCGGCGCCAAAGAGCAGGATCTCGCCGGCGATGGGAGACAGGCGCCCCGCGACCGTCTCCATCAGTTCCGTGCGTCCCGCCCCCATGAGGCCGTAGATACAGACGATCTCGCCGGCATGCACGGTCAGATCGAGCTGATCGACCGCGTTCGTGATCCCGGCGGCTCCGCCGACCGTCAGCCCCCTGACGACAAGGGCCTCCTGCCCTTTCCCGCTGTCCGGCGGCGTGCCCAGGTCGAAATTCTCGCCGACCATGTTGCGGACGATCCATTCCAGATCGACCTCCGCTCTTGGCGCATATGCCGTCATTTCGCCATCGCGCAGCACGACCGCATGGTCGGTGATCGTCAGCGCTTCCTCCAGGTGGTGCGAGATATAGACGATCGAAACACCCTTCGATTTCAGGTCGCCGATGACCTTGAACAGCACCGCCACCTCCGAGGCCGACAGGGCCGAGGTGGGCTCGTCCATGATCAGGATGCGCGAATTGACGGACAGGGCCCGCGCGATCTCGACCAGCTGCTGCTGGCCTAGCCGCAGGTCCTCGACGCGCGTCAGCGGGTCGATGTCCTCTTCCAGCTCCCGCATCAGCGCGCGGGTCTGGCGCTCCTCCTCGGCGTAGTCGACGCCCGCGGGCCCGGTGATCTCACGCCCCAGGAAGATGTTGTCGCGCACGTTCATGTTCGGCGCCAGGGCAAGCTCCTGGTGGATGATGGAAATGCCGAGATCCCGCGCCGCGGCGGTCGAGCCGATCGTCGCGGGCCTGCCCTCCAGCAAGAGTTCGCCCGATGTCGGCTCCTGAATGCCCGCCAGGATCTTCATCAGTGTCGATTTTCCCGCGCCGTTCTCGCCGAACAGCGTGGTCACCTGGCCGCGATGCACGTCGAAATTGACGCCCTTGAGGGCATGCACGGCGCCGAAGGACTTGGCCACGTTGCGGGCCGCAAGAACGACCTCCGCGGCATCGGGCTTCACCCGGGGAACGTCGGACGCTGCGCCCACGGCCATCACCGCACCTCAAGCCGAACGGGCGTGACAAGCCAGTTCTTCGGATTGATCATGGTGAAGGCGCCGGTCACCGAGACCGTCCGGCCCGGCAGCGCGTCGCGGTCGAGCCCGGACAGGACCTCGGCGGCCATGGCGCGGTTGATCCCAGCGCCCGCGTCCTGATATTCGATCTGATTGGTGAAGGCGCCGAACTCGATGTCGCCGACCACGTCGCGCAGCTCGGTGCCGTTGATGGCGGGACCGGTCTGCACCCTTATTGTCGTTCCGTCCGGCAGGCCGTCCACGGCGACGCCGAAGACGCCCGAACGGCCCTCGCCGACGGTGCCCGTCAGGCTGACGGCCATGACGGGAAACGCGCCGGCGATCGTGCCGTGCGCCTCGATCGCCGCCGCCCTGTCGGAGGCCAGCGCGGCCGCAAGCGCCGGCGCGTCGCCGGCCCGTTCGAGCACGAAGTCGCGAATGCGGGGGAACTCTTCGCCGCCGAACCGGTCGGGATCGAACGCCTGCTGGCGCAGATCGTCCTTGGAACCGATCCGCACGACCCTGGTGTCGAGCGCCATGGCGCCAAAGAGGACGACCAGCGCGCCCGCGATGATCGCCCTGCGCCGGTTCGTGCCTTTCCTGACGACAGCCATGGCCTCCGATGTCGCCAACGCGCTTTCCTCCCGTTTCGTCGCGCCGCCTGGCCTTGATGGTCAGCTCCGCTGCGATGCGGCGCAAAGCCTGACCGATGCCGCTGTCGATGCCGAAAGCCGGCCATCCGATGAGCGCGGGCCTCGCGCGCCAACGGCCCGTCGACGCCTTCCCAAGGGCATCCTCGCCCGGCTTTCCCGTTTCCGGCACCCGCTCGACGAAGCCTGGGACAGGCGGGCTGTTGCCATATCGTATGTGAAAAAAATTACGATGTCTGCAAAAAAATTCATTTAAGCGAGAAAACATGCTATCCATGTCACGATGCGGGCGGCGTCCGATCAGCCGGATCGATCATCGAGGCGCCCCCATATGCGCGGCGAGAGCCGAATGATGAGGGCTGGTTGCGTCGAGGTGGCGCGCCCGAGGACCCAAATGAGCGATGCAACGGACGTGATCATCGGTATCGATGCCGGGACGAGCGTCATCAAGGCCGTCGCGTTCGGCCTGGGCGGGCGGCAATTGGCCAGCGCTTCGGTGACCAATTCCTACCGCACGGGCGCCGACGGTTCGGCGACGCAATCGCCGGACCGGACCTGGGCGGACTGCGCGGCGGCGCTGCGCGCACTGGCCGGCAAGATCGACAGGCTGGCCGCGCGCACGGCGGCCGTCGCGGTGACGGGACAGGGTGACGGAACATGGCTGGTCGGCGCGGGCAACCGGGCGGTCGCCGATGCCTGGCTCTGGCTCGACGCCCGCGCGGCGCCGACGGTGGCCAGGCTGGCGGCGGAACAGGCCGAGCGTGCCCGCTTCGAGGCGACCGGGACCGGCCTCAACACCTGCCAGCAGGGCGCGCAGATGGCGCATATGCAGGCGCGCTTTCCAGAACTGCTCGACCGGGCCGAGGTCGCGCTGCATTGCAAGGACTGGCTGTTTCTCAATCTGACAGGGGTGCGGGCGACCGACCCGTCCGAGGCCAGCTTCACCTTCGGCGACTTCCGGGATCGGCGCTACAGCGACACGGTGATTTCCGCGCTGGGTCTGGCCGGCCGGCGGCATCTTTTGCCCGAGATCGTCGACGGGGCCATGGAAACGCGGCCGCTGAGCCGGCGGGCGGCGACCGACACGGGCCTTCTGGAAGGCACGCCCGTGTCGCTCGGCTATGTCGACATGGTCATGACGGCGCTCGGCGCGGGCGTTCATACGGGCGATCCGGGCGCGGCCTGCTCCACCATCGGCTCGACCGGCGTTCACATGCGCGCGGTCACCTCCGACAAGGTGCATCTGAACGCGGCGGGCACCGGATATGTGATCTGCCTGCCCGTGCCCGGTCTCGTCACCCAGGTCCAGACGAACATGGCGGCCACGCTGAACATCGACTGGGCCCTGTCGCTGGCCGGCGATCTGGTCGGCGCGTTCGCGCCGGCACCCTCGCACGCCGATCTGGTGGCGCGGATCGACGACTGGCTTTCGCGGTCGACGCCCGGCGCGCTGGTCTATCACCCCTATATATCGGAAACCGGCGAACGCGGGCCGTTCGTCGATGCCAGCGCGCGCGCCAGCCTGATCGGCCTCAGGGCGGCGCACCGTTTCCCCGATCTGCTGCGCGCGGTCGTCGAGGGCCTGGGCATGGCGGCGCGCGATTGCTATGCGGCGATGGGGCCGATGCCGCGCGAACTGCGCCTGACCGGCGGTGCCGCAAGGTCGGCCGCGCTCCGGCGCATCGTCGCCGCGGCGCTCGATGCGCCCGTGCGCGTGTCCTTGCGCGAGGAGGCGGGCGCTGCGGGCTGCGCCATGATGGCAGCGGTCGCGCTCGGCGTCTACCGGAACATGGATGCCTGCATTGCGGAATGGACGACGCCGCTGCTCGGCGAGGCCGAGCGGCCGGCGGCCGATCTCGTGCCGGTCTACGACCGGCTCTTTGATTCGTATCGAGACGCACGCCAGGCGCTGGCGCCCGTTTGGGGCGGCTTGCGCGCCATCGAGGGAGCAGGCACATGACGAACGTCACCAAGGTCGATCTGTTTGTCATCGGCGGCGGCATCAACGGCGCCGGCATCGCCCGCGATGCCGCCGGCCGCGGCCTCAGCGTGGTTTTGTGCGAAAAGGACGATCTTGCCCAGGGCACCTCGTCGCGCTCGGGAAAGCTGGTGCATGGCGGGCTGAGATATCTTGAATATTACGAGTTCCGCCTCGTCCGCGAGGCGCTGATCGAGCGCGAGGTGCTGATGCGCAACGCCCCGCACATCATCTGGCCCATGCGCTTCGTCCTGCCCCATTCGCCCGGCGACCGCCCGGCATGGCTCGTTCGGCTCGGCCTTTTTCTGTACGATCATCTGGGCGGACGCAGGAAGCTGCCGGGCACGAAAACCCTCGATCTTCTGCGCGACCCCGAGGGCGCGCCAATCCGCGACGGCTTCACGAAGGGCTTTGCCTATTCGGACTGCTGGGTGGACGATTCCCGCCTTGTCGTCCTCAACGCGCTCGATGCGGCCGAGCGCGGCGCCACCGTGCTGACCCGTTCGGCCTGCACCTCGGCGCGCCGCAGGAACGGCATATGGCGCGTGACCGTCGTCCACGGCCTGACCGGCCAAACGCGGCAGTTCGAGGCCAGGGCCGTCGTCAATGCCGCCGGGCCGTGGGTGACCGACATCGTCACCCGCATCGCCGGCGGCAACTCGGCCCGCAACGTCCGGCTGGTCAAGGGCAGCCACATCATCGTGCCGAAGTTCTGGAAGGGCGAGCAGGCCTACCTGGTTCAGAACCACGACAAGCGCGTGATCTTCGTCAACCCCTATGAGGGCGACAGGGCGCTGATCGGCACCACGGACATCCCCTATGACGGACGCGCCGAGGATGTCGAGGCGGACGAAGCGGAGGTGCGCTATCTGATCGATGCGGTCAATCGCTATTTCAAGCAGCAGTTGACGCGCGCCGACGTGCAGACGACGTTTTCCGGCGTTCGGCCGCTGTTCGATGACGGGCAGGGCAACCCGTCAGCCGTCACGCGCGATTACGTGTTCGACCTCGACGAGACGGACCGCGCGCCGCTGCTCAACGTGTTCGGCGGCAAGATCACGACCTTCCGCGAACTGGCAGAGCGCGGCCTGCACAGGCTGGGCCGCTTCTTTCCCGCCATGGGAGCGGACTGGACGGCGGATGCGCCCCTGCCGGGCGGCGACATGGACGGCGCCGATTTCGAAGCGTTCGGCAACACCGTCAAGGCCGACTATCCATGGATGCCGCCACGGCTTCGGGAGCACTATATGCGCCTTTACGGCACCCGCATGAGCCGCATTGTCGGCGGCGCGACATCGCTTGAGGAGCTGGGGCGTCACTTCGGCGGCGATCTTTACCAAGCCGAGGTCGCCTATCTGGTCGACAAGGAATGGGCGCAGACCGCCGAGGACATTCTTTGGCGGCGCACCAAGCACCGGCTGCATCTGAGCGAAAGGCAGCAAGCTGCGTTCGCGCAATGGTTCGAAGCCCACGCGGAGGCGGCGTGATGGCGCTGCGCCTTTCGCTGAACACCAATCCGCTGGTGAACCGTTTCGCCGAACCCGACGATCTGATCGACGCGATCGCGCGCGATATCCGGATCAGGGACATCCAGCTCACCCACGAGTTCATCAATCCAAGCTGGCCCGCGCCGCTCGTCCGGCGCCTGACCCGGCAGATGGACCGCGCGCTCGAACGCACGGGCGCGCGCGTGACGAGCGGCATGACCGGCCCCTACGGGCGCCTCAACCATTTCGGCCACCCGGACCCGGACGTACGCCGCTACTATATCGACTGGTTCAAGACGTTCGCCGACATTGCCGGGGATCTCGGCGCGCACTCGGTCGGCACGCAGTTCGCGATCTTCACGTTCCGCGACTTCGACGATCCGCGCCGGCGCGCGGAGCTGATGTCGATCGCGATCGACTGCTGGGCCGAGGTTGCCGATCACGCCAAGGGATCGGGCCTTGGCTATCTTTTCTGGGAGCCGATGAGCATCGGCCGCGAGTTCGGGCAGACAATCTCGGAGTGCATGGCGCTGCAAGCACGGCTCACGGCGGCCGGCATGGCGCTGCCCATGCGGATGATGGCCGACATCGACCATGGCGACGTCACATCGCCCGATCCCGACGACACCGACCCCTATGCCTGGGCGCGCGCGGTTGCGAAGGTCAGCCCGATCATTCACATCAAGCAATCCATGGCGGACAAGTCCGGGCACCGGCCGTTCACGGCCGCATACAACGCAAAGGGCCGCGTGCAGCCCGAAGCGCTGCTGGCGGCGCTGGCGCGGGGCGGCGCGACCGACAATGAGATCTGCCTGGAACTGTCGTTCAAGGAGCGAGAGCCCGACGACCGGCAGGTCATCGCCCATATCGCCGAGAGCGTTGCCTTCTGGGCGCCGCATATCGACAGCGGCGCGTCCGGGCTGCGGATTTGACGGACCGCGGCCGGACGGCCGGATTGACAGCCGCCCGCGCGCCATGAAGATGGTGGCGGCGCGACGAGCCGTGGAGGGGGCGTGAGCAAGGACTGGGCAAACGGCGAACGCTCGCTGGCGATCCGCGCCGCCTGGCTTCACTACGTCGCGGGACTGAGGCAGGCCGAAGTCGCCAAGCGCATCGGCGTCACGTCGGTCAAGGCTCACCGGCTGATCGCCCGGGCCGTGGCGGAAGGCGCGGTCAAGGTCAGCATCGAGGGCGAGATCATCGAATGCATCGCGCTGGAGCAGGCCCTTTCGGCCCGCTTCGGTCTTGCCACCTGCGATGTGGCGCCCGACCTCGACGAAGCGGGCCTTCCACTGCGCGCGCTCGGGCTTGCCGGCGGCGCAAGGCTCAGGCGCTGGCTGGAATCGGGCGAGGAGACGACGATCGGCATCGGCCACGGCCGCACGCTGGCCGAGGCGGTGCGGTCGATGCCGCGC
>NZ_CFIFWG010000005.1:30217-36326 GCF_984466335.1 Roseitalea sp.
CTTCAGCACCAGCGGCCTGCGCTTCGTGTCGCTCAATGGCGGCCTGACCCCGAACTTCGCGGCCAATCCGCACGATGTCATGCACATGCTGGCCGAGAAGACGGGCGCGCGGGCCTATGTGATGCCCGTGCCGTTCTTCGCCAACAGCGCCGAGGACCGGCAGGTGCTGCTTTCGCAGCGCGGCGTTGCGGAGGTCTTTCAACTGGCCGAGGCCGCCCCGCTCAAGATCGTGGGCATCGGCACGGTCGAGGCCGAGACGCAGCTGGTCGCCTCCGGAATGATCGATCTCTCCGAGATCGAGGCGATTTCCGACGCCGGCGGCGTCGGCGAGCTTGTCGGACATTTCTTCGACTGCGACGGCAACGCCCTCGAAACGCCGTTGAACGCGCGCAAGCTTTCCATCTCGCTGGACCGGGACATGAAGCACCGCGTCATCGCGGTCGCCGGCGGGCCGAACAAGGTCGAAGCGCTCAGGGCCGTCCTGAAGAGCGGGCGGCTGTCCGGCCTGATAACCGACGAGCGCACGGCAAGGGCGCTGCTCGACACGTCGGACGCCGGCTGAACCTTGTCCGGGCCGCCTTGCGGCGCTTCAGTCGCCGCGCGCCGTGGCCGGCAACGGTTTTGCGCGGATTGTCTCGGCCTGCGCGGCCGAAGAGCAAAATATCACAAAAGATAATCACAAAATAACGCTATTGACAGATATTTTGTTATATCTAAAGTGACCGGCAAGGAGGCGGCGCCATGAAGCGAGAGGAGCGTCAACAGGCCATCATGGACCTGCTGGTGTCCGACGGGGCCGTCGATCTCGACGATCTGGTCAACCGCTTCACGGTTTCGAAAATGACGATTCACCGCGATCTCGACGAGCTGGAAGGCGCCGGGCTGCTGCGCAAGATCAGGGGCGGCGCGACGATCGAGTCGGGGACGCGGTTCGAGAGCGACTTCCGCTACCGCCAGCGTCACGGCGCCGCCGCCAAAGCCGTCATGGCCGGCGCGGCGCTGGCCCTGATCGAGCCGGGCATGACGGTCATGATCAATGACGGGTCCATGGCGGCCGTGCTGGGCCGCCAGGCGGCGACAAGACGCCCGCTGACCGTCATCACCAACAATGTCGCCGTGCTCGAAACGCTCAAGGGCGAGGCCGGCGTCACGCTGATCGCGCTCGGCGGCATCTATTCGGCCAAGTACAACGCCTATCTGGGCAAGGCGACAGAGGACGCGCTGATCGGGCTGCGCGCCGATCTCGCCTTCATCTCGTCGCCCGCCGTCGTCGGCCTGGAGGTGTTCCACATGGACGACAATGTCGTCCGGTCGAAAAGGGCGATGATGAACGCGGCCATGTCGCGCGTGTTGATCGTCAACAGCAACCGGTTCGGACATGCCGCGCTTTACAAGCTGGCCGACCTCTCCGAGTTCGACCGGATCATCACCGACGCGGCGCCCGGGCCCGACCAGCGCGCCCTGCTCGACCAGGCGGGCTTGCCGCTGACCATCGCTGAAGCGGGAGTGCACAACCCATGACCCAGGACCGATTGTGGATCGGCACCAGCTGGAAGATGAACAAGACCTTGGCCGAGGCGGAGCGCTTTGCGGCGGCGCTCGCGCGCGCCGAGGCGGATCGCGACCCGCGCATCCAGCGGTTCGTGATCCCCTCTTTCACGAGTGTCCGCAAGGTCAAGCGCGTGCTCGCCGATACCTCCGTCAAGGTCGGCGCGCAGAACATGCACTGGGCCGATGACGGCGCATGGACCGGCGAGATCTCCCCGCCCATGCTCACCGATTGCGGGCTCGACATGGTCGAATTGGGCCATTCGGAGCGGCGCGCCCATTTCGGCGAGACCGACGAGACCGTCGGCCTGAAGGTCCGGGCCGCCGTCCGGCACGGGCTGGTTCCGCTGATCTGCGTCGGCGAGACACGCGCCGAGCGCGACGCCGGACGCGCCCGGGACGTGCTCGAAACGCAGGTGCGGGCGGCGCTCGGCACCCTGTCGCCGGCGCAGCGCGCCGCGCCGGTCCTTCTGGCCTACGAGCCAGTCTGGGCGATCGGGGAGGGCGGCACCCCCGCCACGCCCGACTATGCCGACGAACGTCAGGGCGAGATCGCCGCGGCGGTGCGCGATGTGCTGGGCCGGCGCGTCGCCTGCCTTTACGGCGGGTCGGTCAATGCGGACAATTGCACATGGTTCGTCCAGCGCCCGCATGTCGACGGGCTGTTCATCGGGCGTTCGGCCTGGGATGTCGAGGGCTATCTGGACATACTCGCCAGATGCTCCGCCGCCATCTGACCATGAAAGGAAGACCTATGAGAATTGCAGTCGCGGGCGACAGCGCCGGTGAAGGGCTCGCCAGGACGCTGGCCGACCATCTGAGCGCGAAATTCGATGTATCGGAGCTGTCCCGGACCGATGCCGGGCCGGACCCGTTCTATGCCAACCTGTCCGATCGCGTCGCGTCGGCGGTCGTCTCCGGCCGGTACGACCGGGCGATCCTGGTCTGCGGCACCGGCATCGGCGTCCAGATGGCGGCCAACAAGGTGCCCGGCATCCGCGCGGCCCAGTGCCACGACACCTATTCGGCGGGCAAGGCGGCCACATCGAACAATGCGCAGATCATCACCATGGGCGCGCGCGTGGTCGGACCCGAACTGGCCAAGGACATCGCCGAGGCGTTCCTGGCCGCCGAATTCGATCCGCAGGGCCGGTCGGCCGGCAATGTCGATGCCATCAACCAAGTGGACATGAAATACAACAAGGCCTGAGCCGGCACGCCGCCGGCCGCCGGGCCTGCCCCGGAGCCCCTTTCCTCCCTTGGGCTCCGGGCGTCATCGAGGGGAAACGCGCATGAGCCGCATCCTGGCCGTCGACAGCGGGCTGACCGTCACCAAGGCCGTGATCTTCGGCCTTGACGGACGCCAGATCGGCGTATCGCGGTGCGGCATTCCCCAAAGCATGCCCGCCCCGCGCCATGTCGAGCGCGACATGGACATCCTTTGGCGGCGGACCGCCACGGCGATCGGAGACGTGCTGGCGGCCACCGGAACCGAGCCCGGCCGGATCGTCGCGGTGGCCGCCACCGCCCATGGCGACGGGCTTTATCTGCTCGATGGCCGGGGCGAGCCTTTGGGACCGGGCATCGTGTCGCTCGACAGCCGCGCAACGGAGGTAATCGCCGACTGGGAGCGCGGCGGCCTGCCGGACCGGGCGCTCGAACTGACCGGGCAGAAACCGCACGTGTCGGCGCCGTCGGCGCTTCTGGCATGGCTGCGTATCCACGAGCCGGAGCGGTTCGCGCGCATCGGCCACGTGCTGGCCTGCAAGGACTGGCTGCGCTTCCGCCTGACCGGGGAGATCGGAACCGATCCGACCGAGGCCAGCACCGCGTTCACCGATGTGCGCACGCAAGCCTATTGCGACCGGGCGCTTGAGCTTTTCGGCCTTTCCTCCGTCGCCCGCGCCCTGCCGCCGGCGAGCCACCCGGCCCGGATCGTCGGCAGCGTCACGCGGGCGGCGGCCGCCGAAACCGGCCTGCGCGCCGGCACGCCCGTGGCCGCCGGGCTGCACGACGTGACCGCCTCGGCGCTGGGCATCGGCGCGCACACGATCGGCGTGGCCGGCATCATCGCCGGGACCTATTCGATCAACGCCTGCGTTTCGGACGAGCCGCGTATCGATGCGCGCTGGTTCTGCCGCAACGCGATCGCCCCCGGCCGCTGGAACAACATGTCCATCTCGCCGGCCTCGACGGCCAATTACGACTGGTTCATCGACACGTTCTGCGCCGCCGAGCGCACGCTGGCCGAACGGGGTGGCCGCACCGTGCACGACGTTCTCGGCGCCGAACTCGACGCGGCCCTGGAGCGCGCGTCTTCGGTGTTCTACCACCCCTACCTGTTCGGATCGCCCTTCGGCGCCGGGCCGAGCGCGGGCTTTTATGGCCTGCGCGGCTGGCACGAGCGGGGCGACGTGCTGGCCGCCCTGCTGGAGGGCGTGGCGTTCAACCACCGCCACCATGTCGATGCGCTGCGCGAGGGCTTCGGCCTTGCCGGGGCGCGGCTGACCGGGGGCGCCTCGCGCAACCCGGCCGTCGCCCGGCTTTTCGCCGATGTGCTGAACATGCCCGTGACGGTGACCGATACCGACGAGGCCGCCGCCTGGGGCGCCGCGCTGTGCGCGGGCGCCTCGGTCGGCGCCTATGACGGGTTCGATGCCGACCCGCGCGACCTGGACGCGGTGTCGATCGTCTACCGTCCGGATCCGGGCCGCGCCGGCCACTATGACGATCGATATCGCGCCTACCGCGCCCTGGCGGACGATATGGCGGACACATGGGGGCGCCTGAACGCCTTTGACGGCAAGGCCCGCGACAGCGGCCATGGATGATCCGGGCGCGCACGATTGCGACGTGCTGATCGTCGGGGCGGGAATCAACGGCGCCGGCCTATTCCGCGATCTGTGCGAACAGGGGCTGACATGCGTGATCGTCGACAAGGGCGACTTCGGGTCCGGCACCAGCGCGGCGCCCTCGCGTCTCATCCATGGGGGCCTGAAATATCTGGAGACGGGCCAGTTTCGCCTGGTCGCCGAATCCACCTATGAGCGCAACCTTCTGCTGCGCAACGCCGCGCACCTCGTCAGGCCGCTGCCCACGCTCATCCCCATCCATTCCTGGGCCGGAGGCATCGGGCCGGCGCTGCGAACCCTGTTCGGCTCCACCACGGCGCCGCGCAGCCGCGGCGCCCTGCTGATCAAGATCGGCCTTGGTCTTTACGATCTCTATGGCTGGCGCGCCCGCTCCATGCCGCGCCACAGGATGCTGGGCAGATCGAGCGCGCTCGCCAGCCTGCCCGCCCTCAGCCCCGGCATCGTTGCGGTCGGAACCTATCACGATGCGCTCGTCACCCAGCCCGAGCGCCTCGTGCTGGAACTCGTCGAGGACGGCCTTTCGGCGATGGCCGGCGCACGGGCAATGAACTGGACCGCGCTGTCGGGGCACGATGGCGGCATCGTCGAACTGACGCGGGAGGACGGAACGCGACACCGTGTCCGCCCGCGGATCGTCGTCAATGCGGCCGGCCCCTGGATCGACGCGGTCAATGGCCGGCTGGGACTGGAAAGCCGCCTGATCGGCGGCACCAAGGGCTCGCATATCCTGCTCGATCACCCCGAACTGGTCCGCCAGCTGGATGGCCGCATGGTCTATTTCGAGGCCGATGACGGGCGCATCGTGCTGGTTTTCCCCCATCACGGGCGCGCGCTCGTCGGCTCGACGGACATTCCGGCCGACGATCCCGACGCTGTGGCCTGCGACGATGACGAGGTCGGCTATTTCATGCGCTGCCTGCGCGCCCTGCTGCCGGGGCTGGCATTCGATCCCTCCCAGATCGTCTATCGCTATTCGGGCATTCGCCCGCTGCCCAGTGCCGATGGTGTCGCGCCCGGCCTGATCAGCCGCGACCATTCGGCGCCGGTCGGCGAGGCGGACGGCCAGCGGCCGTTCGCAGTCATCTCGCTGGTGGGCGGAAAATGGACGACGTTCCGCGCCTTTTCGGCCGAGGTCGCCGACATCGTTCTTGCCCGTCTGGGCGCCGCCCGCCGCGTTTCCACCGAGCGGCTGGCCATCGGCGGCGGGCGCGGCATGCCCGCAACGTCCGGCGCGCGCGAGGCCTGGATCGGCGATGTGACGCGGCGAAGCGGGGCGCGCGCCGAGCGCGTCGGCACGCTCCTGGACAGATACGGGACCACCGCCGGGGCGATCGCGCGCCATGAAGGCGCCGGTTTCGTGCCGCTGCCAGGGCTTCCCGGCTATGGCGAGGGCGAGATCGACTGGATCGCTCGCAACGAGCATGTCCGCCACCTTGAGGACATTTTGTTCCGGCGGACGCAACTGGCGGTCGCGGGACTGGTTTCGCCGGACCTTCTGACGCGCGTCGCCGATATCGCGGCAAATGCGCTGGGGTGGACAGAAGGGCGCAGGAAGGACGAACTGGCGGCCACGCGCGAACGGTTCGAACGCCGCCACGGCGTCAGGCTTTAGAGCTGTTTGTCTTTGGCTGGCATCGTCTGAGCGCCGGGATTTTGTGATCTGGCAAGGCGCGCGCAACGCCTCCCAG
>NZ_CFIFWG010000006.1:0-35181 GCF_984466335.1 Roseitalea sp.
CACCGGCTTTCTGATCGCCGCGCTGCACAATGCGGGGCTCGCCACGCTGACCCACACGCCCTCGCCCATGGGCTTTCTGTCCGACATTTGCGGACGCCCGGCCAACGAGAAACCGGTGATCGTGCTCGTTGCGGGCTACCCGGCCGAGGGCGCGCGCGTACCCGCGATCGCCCGCAAGCCCCTCGATCGGTCGGCAAGCTGGATCAGCGCCGATGGGCGCTGACCCGCTGCGGCTCGCCGACGGGCGCGCGGTGCCCGGCTGGACGCTCACCGAAACGTTCATCCATGCCTCGGGCCCCGGCGGGCAGAACGTCAACAAGGTGGCGACGAGCGTGCAGTTGCGGTTTCAGGCAAGCCGGTCCGGTCTGCTCACCCGGACCCAGTGCGCGCGCCTGCTGCGCCTGGCCGGGCGCCGCGCCACCAAGGACGGCGAGATCGTGATCGAGGCCAATCGCTTTCGCACTCAGGAACGCAACCGGCGCGAGGCGCGCGAAAGGCTCGCCGCGCTGATCGAGCGGGCGCTGGAGCCGCCGCCGCCCCGCAAGAAGACGCGCCCGACGCGCGGATCGGTGGAGCGGCGCCTGAAGGCCAAGGCCGGCCGCTCGCAGGTCAAGAAGATGCGCGGGCCCGTCGGCGACGAGCCGTAGCCCGGCCGGGCGGGGCCTGCGGCTCCTGCGTCCAACGACCCCCTTTCCGGCGGGGCTATAAGCGACTACAGAGCCGGTCGGAAACCGCGCCGCGATCGACGCCGGCGCGCCGGCGCATCCGGAGGCACGCGATCATGACCACCCTGTCCGACAAACCCAAGGTGATCACCGTGTTTGGCGGATCGGGCTTTCTGGGCCGGCATGTGACGCGGGCGCTCGCCAAGCGCGGTCATCGGGTCCGGGCCGCCGTGCGCCGGCCCGATCTCGCCTTCCACCTGCAACCGCTCGGCGATGTCGGGCAGATCGCCGCCATGCAGGCCAATCTGCGGCACAAGGGCTCGGTCGAGCGCGCCGTCGAGGGCGCCGACGCGGCCGTCAACCTGGTCGGCATCCTGTTCGAGAGCGGCAAGCAGGGGTTCGAGGCCGTGCAGGCCCATGGTGCGCGCCACGTCGCCGAGGCGTGCAAGACGGCCGCCATTCCGCTCGTCCACGTGTCGGCGATCGGCGCCGATCCGGACAGCGCGGCAGCCTATGCGCGCTCGAAGGCGCAAGGCGAGGACCGGGTGCGCCGGGCGCTGGGCGACCAAGCGATCGTCATGCGTCCGTCCATCGTGTTCGGGCCAGAGGACGGTTTCTTCAACCGGTTCGCCGCGATGGCCCGGTTCACGCCGGTCCTGCCGCTGATCGGCGCCGGCGCAACGAAGCTCCAGCCGGTCTATGTGGGTGATGTCGCCGAGGCGATCGCCCGCGCGATCGACGGCCGGCTCGCGGGCGGGACGACCTACGAGCTTGGCGGCCCCGAGGTCATGAGCTTCCGCAAGTGCCTTGAGGAGATGCTCGAAGTGATCGAGCGCAAGCGCCTGCTCGTTCAGGTTCCGTGGTGGGCGGCGGCGGTCCAGGGCCGCTTCTTCCAGATGATGCCGGGCACGCCGCTGATCACCGAGGATCAGGTCCGGCTGCTCAGGCACGACAATGTCGTCTCCGAGGCCGCCGTCGAGGAGGGGCGCACGCTTGAGGGGATCGGGATCGCCGGCGCGACGATCGAGGCGATCCTGCCGACCTATCTTTGGCGGTTCCGCAGGACGGGCCAGTTCCGCAAGCATGACACGCCCAAGGACACAGAGGGCTGACGCTCAGCCGATCAGCCAAAGCCCCGCAAGGCCGGCCGAGCCGACGGCGATCCGCCACCATGCGAACAGCGCAAAGCCGTAGCGCGAGACATGGTCGAGCAGCCAGCGCACCACGAGGATCGCGACCACGAACGAGGTGAGAAGGCCGGTGGCGATGATCACCGCATCGTCGAACGTCAGGATATTGCGGTTCTGGTAGAGGTCGTAGGCGAAGGCGCCCGCCATGGTCGGCATGGCGAGGAAGAAGGAAAATTCGGCGGCCGAGCGCTTGTCGGCGCCCATCAGCAGCGCGCCGACGATGGTCGCGCCCGAGCGCGACGTGCCGGGCACCATGGCAAGGCACTGGAACAGGCCGATCTTGAACGCCAGAGACGGCGGATAATCCATCGCGTCGGCATATCTGGGCTTGAGCGGCAACCGGTCTATCCACAGCAGGATGAAGCCGCCGACGATCAGCACGATGCAGATCACAAGCGGGGTCTCGAACAGCACGGTCTTGATGAAGCCGTGCGCCAGCACGCCGACCACCGCCGCCGGCAGGAAGGCGAGCAGGACGCCCAGGACGAAGCGTTGCGTCCGCCGGTCCTCGGGCAGGCGCGTGGCCATTTGCCACAGCCGCGCCGCATAGACGCCGACGAGCGCGCCGATCGCGCCAAGCTGGATCAACACCTCGAAGGTCTTTCCGGTGGACTGGAACCCCAGGAAATGGCCGGCAAGAAGCAGATGGCCCGTCGAGGACACCGGAATGAACTCGGTCAGCCCTTCAAGAACGCCCAGAAGGGCTGCGGCTGCGATGGTCTGGTCGGCCATGGGCGCTTTCGTCTGGCGTGGGTCGGCGATGCGCCGCGCGGACGGCTATACACGGTTCGGGTTTACAAATCCCGTGCGCCTGCGCAACCGCCCGCCCGGACGCGCCGGCAGGTCGCATCACCTAAAATTTTCGTAGTGCTTTGACATCTCCGACCGTGTGTTCAAAATTAGGCAATGGAAAATGCTGAAACCCCCGGGAGGCTTTAATGGCATTCATGAACCGCAACGGTGATCCCATGCCGAGGCATATCGAGACGCTGGCCGATCAGACCAGGGCCGGCAGGATGGACCGGCGCGAGTTCCTTGCGCTCGCCACCACCTTCGGCGCCACGACGGCCGCCGCCTATTCGATGATCGGCATGACGGCCCCCGGCCGCGCCATGGCAAAGGAGCCCAGGCGCGGCGGCACGGTCACCATCGCCATGGATGTGCGCGAGCTGAAGGATCCACGCATCTTCGACTGGTCGCAGATGGGCAATCTGGCCCGCCAGTTCCTGGAGCCGCTGGTCAAGTACACGACCGAGTTCACCTTCGAGCCCCGCCTGCTCGAAGGCTGGGAAATCAATGACGATGCGACCGAATACACGCTGCGCGTTCGCCGGGGCGTCAAATGGAACAATGGCGACGACTTCACCGTCGACGATGTGATCTTCAACATAGAGCGCTGGTGCGAACGGGACGTGGAGGGCAACTCCATGGCCGCGCGCTTCGCCGTCATGGTCGACGAGGCGACCGGCAAGGCGGCCGAAGGCACGATCGTCAGGGTCGACGACCACACGGTCAAGCTCATGCTGCCGCGTCCGGACATTACCCTGATCGCCGGCATTTCCGACTATCCGGCACTGATCGTGCATCCCTCCTACGCCGAGACCGGCGAGTTGGCGGACAACCCCATCGGCACCGGCCCGTTCGAGCTGGTCTCGTTCTCCGTGGGTGACCGCGCCGAGTACAAGCGCCGCGAGAACGGTTCGTGGTGGGGCGGCGAGGCGCTGCTCGACGAGGTGATCTTCGTCGACTACGGCCAGGATCAGTCGGCGACCATCGCCGCCTTCGAATCGGGCGAGATCCACGGCAACTACGAATCGACCGGCGATTTCGTCGATATTTTCGAAAGCCTGGGCATGGTCGCCTCCGAGGCGGTCACCGGCGCAACCGTCGTGGTCCGCACCAACGTCAACAACCCGCCCTATGACGACCAGCGGGTGCGCAACGCGCTGCAGCTTGCCGTCGACAACAATGTCGTGCTCAAACTCGGCATTGCCGGCCAGGGCACGGTGGCCGAGAACCACCATGTGGCGCCGATCCACCCCGAATATGCCGAACTGCCCGCGATCGGCCGCGACATCGAGGGTGCCGTCGCCCTGATGACCGAAGCCGGCCAGATGGATTTCGAGCATGAGATCATCTCGATCGACGACGACTACCGCAAGAACACGACCGACGCGGTGGCCGCCCAGTTGCGCGAGGCGGGCTTCAAGATCAAGCGGACCGTGCTGCCCCCGTCCACCTTCTGGAACGACTGGACGAAATACCCCTATTCGTCGACCAACTGGAACCATCGGCCGCTCGGCGTGCAGATCCTGGCGCTGGCCTACCGCACCGGCGAGGCGTGGAACGAGGCGGGGTATTCGAACCCCGAATTCGACGAGAAGCTGACCCAGGCGCTGGCGATCGCCGACGCCGACCAGCGCCGCGAGGTGATGGTAGACATTCAGAAAATCCTTCAGGATTCGGGCATCATGATCCAGTCCTACTGGCGCTCGCTGTTCCATCACTCGGTGCCCGAACTTATGAATTATCACATGCATCCGACCTACGAAATGGACATGGAGGTGGTCTGGCTCGACGCCTGACCGCGCGAACGGAAGGGCGCGTCCGGGCGAGCGGATGCGCCTTTTCAAACGGGACGGAAAAGTCCCGAAAGGGTCCGGGACCGACCGCGACCAGGTTCCGCTCAGGCAATCGTCAGATGCTGGGCAGGGCCTTAGGGGAGAGACAGTTTGATCACGTTCATCGCCCGGCGTCTGGGAATCATGGCGTTGACCATGCTCTGTCTGACGCTCGTCGTCTTCTTTCTGGTCAATCTCGAACCCAATCTGAGAAAGCTCTCGATCAGCCAGACCAATATGCGGGCCACCGACGCGCAGATCGAAAGCTGGCTCGCCAGGAACGGTTATCGCGACAATTTCATCGTCCGCTACGGCCAGTGGCTGGGCGTCGTCCAGAAGCAGCCCAGGTTCGATCCCGAAACGGGCGAGGCCGTGCCGCGGTTCCGGTTCTGCGACGAGCCGGCCGAGGCGCGCTTTTCCGGCGTGCTGCAAGGCGATTTCGGCTGTTCGACACGGTTCCGCACGCAGGTGTCCGAGCGGCTCGTGCCTGCGATCCAGGCGACGGGTTGGCTGATGTTCTACGTCATGCTGGTGATGGTGCCCGGCGCGCTGATCGTCGGCATACTGGCCGGGATGCGCGAGGGCTCGCGCACGGACCGAAGTCTGTCGGTGGCCTCGATCGCCTCGACGGCGACCCCCGAATATGTGTCCGGGGTCATCTTCACCGTCATCTTCGCCTCATGGCTGGGCTGGCTGAACGGGTCGGCGGCGACCGCCACGCGCGAAGGCATCACCTTCACCAATTTCGCGCTCCCCGTGATGACAATGGCGATCTACGGCATGGGCTACATCGCGCGCATGACGCGCGCCTCGATGGCCGAGGTGATGACGGCGCAATACATTCGAACGGCCCGGCTCAAGGGCCTGACATTCTCGGGCGTCGTTGTAAAACACGCGCTGCGCAACGCGCTGATCGCCCCGTTCACGGTCATCATGCTGCAATTTCCCTGGCTTTTGACGGGCGTCGTCATCGTCGAGGCGATGTTCCGCTATCAGGGCTTCGGCTTCCTTCTGGTCGAGGCGGCGTCCAACAATGACATCGACCTGCTGCTCGCCTGCGCGCTCGTGTCGGTCGTCGTCGTGCTGGTGACGCAGTTGTTGTCCGATGTCGGCTACGCCCTGCTCAATCCGCGCATCCGTGTGTCGTAGCGCGGAAAGAGATCAACCATGATCGAGACAATCTCCACATTCGAAATCATCATCCAGATCATCGCCCGGTTCTGGCCCGTCTGGGCGGCGATGATCATCGTCGGGACGCTGAGCCACATATACCGGGCGCGGCTTGGCCTTTACGGGCAGCTCTATGACGGCGCGGTCGGGATCGCCGGTCTGGCGTTCATCGGCTTTTGGCTGTTTTCGGCGCTGTTTGCGCCGTTGATCGCCCCGTTCAACCCGATCGGGGTCGTGCCGGTCCTGAAGAACGCGGTGCCCGGGTCGATCGACCCGGAGACGGGGCAGGCTTTCCTGCTCGGCGGCGACAAGCTGGCGCGCGATGTGTTCAGCCGCGTCGTCCACGGCTCGCAGATCGTTCTGGTCATCGCGCCGGCGGCGACGGCCTTCGCGCTCATGGTCGGCATCACACTGGGCCTGCCGGCCGGCTATTATGGCGGGCGCATGGACAACATCCTGTCCTTCCTCGCCAATCTGGTGCTCGCCTTCCCGGTGATCCTTCTGTTCTACCTTCTGGTCACGCCCGGCATCTCGGAGACGCCGATCCCCTACACGCTCGCGGGCCTGTTCTTCGTCTTTCCGATGATCTTCTTTGCGATGCTGTTCTACACGCGCTACCAGGCGCAGCCGCAATTCATGTGGTCGGCGATCGCGGTGACCGTCCTGGTGGGATCATGGGTGTGGATATCGCTGGTCTCGAACGATTTCGTCGTCCAGGCGCTGCGCAACAACGGGCTTGGTCCGCTTGCCGCGCTGTTCGACCTTGGGATCTTCAAGATCATCTCGATCGAGCCTGGCCAGCTCAATATCTTCGTCGCCGTCGTCTTCGCATCGAGCCCCGGCGTGTTCCGCATCACGCGCGGCCTGGTCATGGACATCAAGACGCGCGACTATGTCGCGGCGGCCCAGACGCGCGGCGAGGGACCCTGGTATATCATGCTCTGGGAAGTGCTGCCCAATGCGCGCGGCCCACTGATCGTCGATGCCTGCCTGCGCATCGGCTATACGACCATCCTTCTGGGCACGCTTGGCTATTTCGGCCTCGGCATGCCGCCCGAGAGCCCCGACTGGGGCACGGCGATCAAGGACGGCTCGCAGCTCCTGCGCCTTTATGTCTGGCCGGCACTGGTTCCGGCGATCGCGCTGATGAGCTTCGTGCTCGGCCTGAACCTTCTGGCCGATGCGCTGCGCGAGGAATCCCTGAAGGACTGAGCGCGGCAGCGAAGGCGGCGCGGGCGCGATCAGGCCCGTTCGATGCTGGCCGCGATCCGTTCGGCTTCCTCGACGGTAAGGCGCGGCGGACTCCAGTCCTTTCCGGGCGCGGCGTCCAGAAGGCGCTTGGTGTATTCGTGCCTGGGCGAATTGAACACCTCTTCGGCGGTGCCGAATTCGACCATGACCCCCTTTTCCATCACCGTGATATAGTCCGAAATCTGCGCGGCGACGCGCAGGTCGTGGGTGATGAAGATGATCGCCATCCTGTACTTGGCCTGAAGATCGTTCATCAGACGCAGCACCTGCTTCTGGACCGACAGATCGAGCGCGGAGACGCTCTCGTCGGCGATGACGACGTCGGGCTCCATCGACAAGGCGCGCGCGATGCCGATGCGCTGGCGCTGCCCGCCCGAAAAGTTGCGCGGCGTCCGGTGCATGGCCTTTTCGCCAAGGCCCACCTGGTCGAGCAGTTCGATCGCCCGCTTGCGGGCCTCCTCGGGACCGATGCCCTGCAAGTGCAGTCCGCGCGTGATCATGTAGCCGACCGACTGGGACGGGTTGAGTGAACCGTAAGGGTCCTGGAAGATCATCTGGATGTTCTTGCGCGCGCGCACCAGGTCGTCGCCGGTCAGGGCCAGGAAATCCTGCTCGTTGATGATCACCGAGCCGGATGTGGGTTCGGCGAGCCGGATCAGCGTCTTGGCGAGCGTCGACTTGCCCGAGCCGCTTTCGCCGACGACGCCGAGCGTCTCGCCCGAACGCAGGACGAAGCTTGCATCCTTGAGCGCGTGCACCTGGCGGGCACCGGTCTGGTAGACCTTGTGAAGCGACCTGACCTCGACCACAGGCGGGTCGTTGCGGGTCTCGTCGGGGCCCCGCATCGTCTTCAGAAGCGGCATGGCGTCGACCAGCAGCTGCGTATAGGGCTCCTTCGGATTCATCAGGATCTGCTCTTTCGGACCCTGCTCGATGACCTTGCCCCAGCACATCACCGCCACGCGATCGGCCACGTCGGCGACAACGCCGAAATCGTGCGTGATGAAGATCGTGGCGTTGTTGTAGACTTCCTTGAGGTCGTTGATCAGGCGCAGGATTTCGGCCTGCGTCGTCACGTCCAGCGCCGTCGTCGGCTCGTCGGCAATCAGGATGTCCGGGTTGCAGGCCAGCGCCATGGCGATGACGACCCGCTGGGACTGGCCGCCGGAAACCTGGTGCGGATAGCTGGCGTAGATCCGCTCGGGCGTTGGCAGCTTCATCTGTTCGAGCAGCTTCAGCGTCTCGGCCTTGCGCGCGCCCGGCGCGATTTCCGGCCGGTGCAGCGCGAACACCTCGTCGACCTGCTTGCCGATCTTCATGGCCGGGTTCAGCGCCGCCATCGGCTCCTGGTAAACCATGGAGATGCGCGCGCCGCGCAGCTTGTTCAGTTCCCTGGGCGGCAGTTTCAGCACATCCCTGCCGTCGAAGATCACTTCCCCGGAGGTAATCCTGAGACGGTCCGCCACATCGTTCATGATGCAACTGGTCATGACGGACTTGCCCGAACCGCTTTCGCCGACGATGCACAGGATCTCCCCGCGATGGAGCGTCAGCGACACATCCTCGACAGCATATGCCCTGTCGGCGCTCGGCGGGAGCGCGACCGACAGGTTCTTGATTTCGAGGATCGGGTCCGTCGTTTGTGGCACGATTGATCTTCCCTGAGAACACAGTTTGAGGCGACCCCGTCACCGGAGGCGGTCGGCATGAACGCGAAAGGCGCCGCTCAGCCAAACAAAAAAACGGCGGTCGTGCAAGCTGGGCCAGGGTGCATACATCGGTGCGAAATGGTCGCACGGCATGAATGGGGCATCACGCTGGGCCGCGGTCGGGACCGCGCTCGCGCAGGTCACGGCCCGCCGCGGCCCAGATGGCCGAGCGGCAGACGCGCGGGTCCCTTATGATTCTTGAGCACCAGATTGGTGCGCACATCGCGAATGCCAGGGAACTTCAGAAGCGTTCCGCCGATGAAATCGTTGAGCGCGTCCACATTGGCGGTCACGACCTGAAGCATGAAATCGAAATCGCCGGTCAGCGACCAGCATGCGACGACCTCTTCGAGCCGGTCGACCATGGCGATGAACGTGTCGGGCGTGTCGTCGGCGTGGCTGGCAAGGCGTACCTGGACGAACACCTCCACTTCCAGCCCGAGCAGGCGACGATCGAGCCGGGCGACGATCGCGCGGACCACGCCGAGCCGCAGCAGGCGCTCGAAGCGACGCGTGCACGGTGTCGCCGAAAGACCGATATCGGCGGCAAGGTCGGTGATCGTGCGGCGACCGTCGCGCTGTAGAATGTCCAGCATCGCCACCTCATGCCTGTCGAGTGAAATCATCGTCATAAACCATCTTTGGATTGGATCATTCACTCGCAACCTGCCCCCCTATGGGAACAAAAGTCAAAATTACGCGGGCGGAAATGCTAACCTGCCGGCAAGGCAATCGGGAGGAAGCCATGTCGATCTGCGTGTCGCACTATGCCGCCGAATGCGCCGCCCGGGGCATGCGCGGCGATTATTCGAAATGCCGCGCCGACTTCACCGTGGCCCAGGACTATCGGAACTATACGGACCGGGACCAGAGCGTCTGGCGCACGCTGTGCAACCGTCAGACAGGGCTGATCGAGCAATATGCCCACAGCTCCTATCTGGACGGCGTCGCAGCGCTCGGCCTGCTCGACCGGGTGCCGGATTTCGACGCGGTAAGCGCGCAACTGTCGGCCATGACCGGTTGGACGCTGGTGGCCGTGCCGGGTCTGATCCCGGCGGAACCGTTCTTCAACCACCTGGCCAACCGGCGCTTTCCGGTGACCAACTGGCTGCGCGCGATGGACGAGCTGGACTATATCGTCGAGCCGGACATGTTTCACGACTTCTTTGGCCATGTGCCGATCCTGACGCAGCCCGACTTCGCCGACTTCATGCAGACTTATGGCGCAAAGGCGCTTGAGCTGATACCGCTTGGCGGCGAGACGATGATCACCCGGCTTTACTGGTACACGGCCGAGTTCGGCCTGATCCGGGAGCCGCGCGCGCCGCTCAAGGTCTTCGGCGCGGGGCTGATGTCGTCCTTCTCCGAATTGCGGTTCGCCGCCGAAAGCCCCGACGCCAATCGCGTGCCGATGGACATCGAGACGGTCATGCGCACCCATTACGAGATCGACGCCTTCCAGCGCGCCTACTTCGTGCTTCCCTCCTTTGAGGCGCTGAACCGCCAGATGGCCGAGGCCGATCTGGCGGCCATCGTCGCACGCCACAAGGACGCCGAACCCCTCGATCCGGCCGCCTTGTCCGAAATCTAACTGTCCACACGGCCTAGACGAGGACGAGGATCACGACGCCGGCGGCGATCAGCGCACAGCCGGCGATCTCGGCGCGGTTGATCTGCTCGCGGAAGACGAACACCGTCGTCGCATAGGCGAACAGCATCTCGATCTGGGCCAGCGCCTTGACGGCGCCGGCCTGCTGGAGCGTCATGGCCGAAAACCAGCCGAAAGAGGCGAGCGCGCCGGCAAGGCCCGCCAGGGCGCCAAGCCGCCATGCGGCGGCGACGCGGCGCAGTTCGGCGCGGTCGCGCCATGCCATCCAGACAAGCATGGCCAGCGTCTGCACGGTGATGGCGACGCACAGCGTCAGACCGGCCTGCACGAGGACATTGGGGCCGCCAAGGCTGAGAGAGGCGGCCCGGTAGGCGACGGCGGCAAGGCCGAAGAAGGTGCCCGAGGCGAGCCCGATCAGGGCGGTCGCCGACATGAGGGATGGGAGCGCGGGCCCGCGTCCGCCGGGATGGGGCGCGCCCTGGCGCGCAAGGGTCAGCACAAGGACGCCGGCGACCGAAATGACGATCGCGGCCAGAACGGCCGGGGCGGCGCGATCGGACAGCAGGACGAGGCCGAAGATCGTCGCCTGCACCGGCTCGGTGCGCGAATAGGCCGAACCGACGGCGAAGCTCCGGCGGGTGAACATGACGACCAGGAGCGCCTGCGCGACGATCTGCGTGGCGGCGGCGACGACCACCCAGATCCAGAACGCCGCGTTGGCCGGCGGCAGGGTCGCGCCGGTCAACCAAAGGACGAGCGCCAGCAGCGCGAAGGCCACCGGCATGCCGAAACCGAAGCGCACGAAGGTGGCGCCCGTCGTGCCCGTGACCGTGCGCAGGTGGCGCTGAAGACCCGACCGCAGGTTCTGGACGAACGCTGCGGCGATGGTGATCGGTATCCAAAGCTCCATCGCATCTCCACGGCGGCGCGCCGGCGGTTTCGGTTTCGGCCCGTGCCGGCGTGTGCCATAAGGCGGCCATGACCGTCCATGCCCCCTCCCCGGCCGATTTCGCCCATGTCCGCGAATGGGTGTTCGATCTCGACAACACGCTCTATCCGCACCATTCGAACCTGTTCTCGCAGATCGACGTGGCGATGACGGGCTATGTCTCCGACCTGCTGCAACTGTCGCGCGCCGAGGCGCGCAAGGTTCAGAAGGATTATTACAGACAATATGGCACGACGCTCGCGGGCCTGATGCAGCGGCACAATGTCGACCCGGACGACTTCCTCGAAAGGGTGCACGACATCGATTATTCCTGGCTCGATCCGGACCCCGCGCTCGGCGAGGCGATCAGGGCGCTGCCGGGCCGCAAGTTCATCTTCACGAACGGCGACAGGAAACATGCCGAGCGCGCCGCGCGCCAGTTGGGCGTTCTGGACCATTTCGACGAGATCTTCGACATCGTGGCCGCCGACCTTGTGCCCAAACCGGCCGGTGAGACCTATGACAAGTTCCGCGCGATCCATCGGGTGGATTGCGCGCGCGCCGCCATGTTCGAGGATCTGGCGCGCAACCTGATCGTTCCCAAGTCGCTGGGCATGAAGACCGTGCTGATCGTGCCGCGCAACTTCGAGGCGACGTTCTCCGAGATTTGGGAACGCGAGGATGTCGACGATCAGGTCGACCATGTCACCGACGATCTGGCGGGGTTTCTGCGCGCCATCCTGCCGCCGCCGTGAAGGCGCCCGGCCGGCCAGGGGCTCGGCATCAAACAGGTCGATGGCGGCATTTGGCTCGCCAGCTTTATCGATCGTGTTCTGGGCCGCATCGATTTGGAAAACGGAGACCGGCATCGACACTGAACTGAAAATTCGTATCGGTTGATATCTTGCCCCGGCCTAGAGCTGGGCCGGAAATGGCCTAACATGCGGCCCCGACACGATCCGGGAGGTGCTTCGTCGTGAAAGCGGTCATACTCGAACGCATCGGAGAAATCGCGATCCGGGAGATCGATCTGCCGACCTCGCCCGGCCCCGACGAGGTGCTGATCGACATCGACACGGTCGGCATTTGCGGCAGCGACGTCCACTATTACACGCATGGCCATATCGGGCCTTTCATCGTCCGGGAACCTATGGTGCTGGGCCATGAGGCATCGGGCGTGGTGCGGCAGGCCGGCGCGCGCGTGCGAAACCTCAAGCCCGGCGACCGGGTCTGCATGGAACCGGGCATCCCCGCGGCCAATTCAAGGGCCGTCAAGCTCGGCGCCTACAATGTCGATCCGGACGTGGTCTTCTGGGCGACACCGCCCGTGCATGGCTGTCTTGCCCCGCAAGTGGTCCATCCGGCGGGCTTCACGTTCAAGATGCCCGACCAGGTCAGCTTCGCCGAGGGCGCCATGGTCGAACCCTTCGCCATCGGCATGCAGGCCGCGAGCCGGGCGCGGATCACGCCCGGTGATATCGCGCTCGTGCTCGGCGCGGGGCCGATCGGCATCATGTGCGCCCTGGCGCTTCTGGCCGGCGGATGCAGCCGGATCATGATCTCCGATCTGGTCGACGAGAAGCTCGCGATCGCCGGCCGATATGACAATGTCGTCCCGGTCAATGTGCGCAAGACCGACCTTGCCGCTTTCGTCGATGCGGCGACCGATGGATGGGGCGCCGATATCGTGGTCGAGGCCAGCGGCAGCCCGAAGGCGTTCGACGGCCTGTTCGGCCTGGTCAGGCCGGCCGGCACCGTCGTTCTCGTCGGCATGCCGCCCGATCCGGTGGCCGTCGACATCGTCGCCGCGCAGGCGCGCGAGGTGCGCATCGAGACCGTCTTCCGATACGCCAACGTGTTCGACCGGGCGCTGAACCTGATCGCCTCGGGCGCGGTGGATCTGACCCCCCTTGTCAGCGCCACCTTCCCGTTCGAGGAGTCCGTCACGGCGTTCGAGCGCGCCGCGGCCGGCCACGCCTCCGACATCAAGCTTCAGATCAAGGTCGCCGCGTGATAATGTGCCGGCGCCTTTGAGACCGGGGGGCCGATTGACCGACCAGCCGATGACCGCGCCGCGATTTGAGTGGATCGCCGTCGATCCCGGCGCGTCGTTTCGCTGGCACGTTCACGACTATCCCTGCGACCTGACGCGCTGGAATCATCACCCCGAATGCGAGATCCATCGCATCCGCGCCACCCATGGCGTGGCCTTCGTCGGCGATCACATTCAGGAGTACGAACCCGGCTACATCGCCATGGTCGGACCGAACCTGCCGCACAACTGGGTGCCCAACCTGCGTTCGGGGCAGGTCGCAAGGGACGACCATGTCGTCTTGCAGTTCCATCACGAGCGGTTCTGCGGCGCCGCAGCGCTGCTGCCGGAACTGGATGCACTCGGGGAACTGGTCGAGCGGTCGCGCCGCGGGCTGGTGTTCCACGGCGCATCGGCGCGGCGGGCGGGCGACATGCTGGAAAGCATCGGCGGCCTGACGGGCTTGGCCCGGCTCGGCCGGCTGCTCGAACTGCTCCATCTGCTGGCCACGACACCGGAGTGGACCCTTCTGTCCAGCCCCGATTACGGTCCGGACCTGGAACCGGAGGTGCAAAGGGCGGTCGGCGAGGTCATGGACTATGTCTATGACAATCTGACCGACGAGGTGCGCATGTCGCGCGCGGCCGAACTGGTCGGCATGACCGAACCCACCTTCTCGCGCTTTTTCAAGCGGAACACGGGCTGCACCTTCGTCGACTATGTCCGCAAGCTGCGCATCGCCAAGGCCTGCGAACTGCTGGCCGATCCGTCAAGGCCGATCACGGACATCTGTTTCGACGCCGGGTTTCGCAACATCTCCAACTTCAACCGGCGTTTTCTGGCCGAGAAAGGCATGCCGCCCTCGCGCTACCGCCAGCTCCTGGCGCAGGCGAGGCGGCCCGAAACGCAAGCGCGCGCCGGCAATTGACCGGCACATGCCGGTCACGTGATCAGAAGGCCGCCATCGACGGCGAGACTGTGGCCGGCAACCATGCCGGCCCGGCCGCTCAGCAAAAAGGCGATGACATCTGCGACCTCGCCCGGCTCGATGAAGCGGCCCATCGGAATGCGCTTCTTCACCGGGTCCGCCATCGGCGTCAGGGTGACGGCCGGGTTCACCGCATTGACACGGATGCCGTGCGGACCCAGCTCGATCGCCATGACGCGGGTCAGGGCGTCGAGCGCCGCCTTGGACGCGCAATAGGCCGTGTGATCGGCGATGCCGATCGATGCGGCGACACTTGAAACGTTGACGATGGAACCGGCGACGCCGCGCCCGATCATGTCGCGCGCGGCGACCTGGGCGATCACCATGGCCGCCTTGACGTTGACCGTCATGAGGTGATCGAACGCATCGACCGGCGTGTCCAGGAACGGCTCCAGCACGGTCGTGCCGGCATTGTTGACCAGCCCGTCGAGCGGCAGCGCCTCGCGCGCCCTGCGTCGGGCGGCGTCAAGGTCCGACAGATCGCAGGCGATCGTCTCGCAGCCCAGATCCTCCCGCAGCCGATCCAGATCGTCCCGTGACCGGCTCAGCGCGACGACCTTGGCGCCCTGGCCGGCCAGCCGCCGCGCCGTCGCCGCGCCGATCCCCTTTCCGGCGCCGGTGACGAGGATGCGCTTGCCGTCAAGGCCCATGATCGGGTCTCCATTCACCAAATGGCTCCGGACCTTCGCAAGACCGGGAGCGGTTCGGCCGCCGAGGCGCCGCGGTCAGCGGCCCATGGCCGGCCGCGAATAGCGGTTGGCGTGGGCGACGATCTCGTCCGCATCGGAACTGGCGTCGATCATGATGAACGGACCGGACCAGACCTCGGGCACGTCCTGGCCGTTCATATGGCCGACGAACGCATCGGCCACGGCAACGCCGCTGTCGTCGATGGAACGCAAAGGCGAGGCGCTGAGCCAGCCCTCACCCATCGCGGTGATCTCGTCCCCGGTGCCGCCGAAGCCGATCGTCATGACCTCGTGGGACCGGCCCGCCTGGCGCACGGCCTGGCCGGCGCCCAGGCCGACCGCGGTGGACACACCGTAGATCACGTCGAGGTCGGGGTGCGCCGCAAGCAGGTTCTGCGTCGCCTCGAACGCCTTGATGCGGTCGAAGTCGGTGTGCATGCCGACCACGATCTCGATGTTGGGGAACTGCTCGACCACCGAGGTGAAGCCGCCCATGCGCTTGTCGCTGACGACACCGGGAACGCCTTGCAGGACAGCGACCTTGCCGACGCCGTTGAGTTGCAGCGCGGCCCAGACACCGGCCAGCCGGCCGCCCTCTTCGTGGTCGAAGGCGATATATTGCAGGCCGCGCACATCCTCGTCCGCGTGCGGTTCGAGGAAGTTGTAGACGACGGCCGGAATGCCGGCCGCCCTCAACTGGCGCAGTGCCGGCACGGCGGCCTCATATTCGGTCGCCCCGAGCATGACATAGTCCACGCCCTTCTGGATGACCGATTCCACCTGGGCGAGCTGGCCGGCATGATCGGTCGCATTGGGTACGGCAAGCAGTTGAACGTCATAGTCGACGCCGAGTTCGTCGAGGCGCCCGCGCATCGACCAGTAGACGCGCTCCCAGGCATCGGAAATGTCGAACGATGGCGACAGATAGGCGATTTCGATCGCCTCGGCCTGCGCCTTGGCGGGCGATCCCATCGAAAGGGCGACGGCGGCGGCCGCCGCCACCAGCACGTTGCGGCGAAACATTCTCATCGGTTTTCCTCCCATTGAAGCGGTTTGCGCTGTCAGTCGCTCGTCCCGTTCCCGGCCGGTTTGCGGCGGCCGCCGCCAGGCCGGCCGAGCCAGGCAATCCGGTTCTCGCGGAAATTGTTGATGGTGACGGCGGCGATCACGATCACGCCGATGGCGACGAGCTGCCAGAAGAACTCGACACCGGCGATCACCAGCGCGTTGTTCAGCATGCTCAGCAGGATCGCGCCCAGAAGGCTGCCGTAGATCGTGCCCCTGCCGCCGAACAGGCTGGTGCCGCCGATGATCACCGAGGCGATGACATGGATTTCCATGGCCGTGCCCATCGTCGCCTGGGTCCCGTCGATGCGCGCCATCCACAAAAGGCCCCCAAGCGCGACCGCAAACCCCATCAGCGCGTATGTGGCGACCTCGATGCGCTGCACGCCAATGCCGGCAAGCCGGGCGGACTCGCGATTGCCGCCGACGGCACGCACGTGCAGGCCGAAGGCGGCGTGGTTGAACAGCCAGTAGCTGAACGCGACGAAAAGGGCCGCGATCACGATCGGCACCGGAACGCCAGCGACCGTGCCTTGGCCGAGCCACACGATCGGCGCGGGCAGGCCGAAATAGAGTTCGCCCGCCGAATGCAGGAGCGCGGCGCCGCGAAACGCCACCATGGTTCCCAGCGTCGCGATCAGGGCAGGGATCGCAAGGAAGGCAACGAGGGCGCCGTTCAGCGCGCCGAGCGCGACGGCCAGCGCGAACATGGCGGCCAGGGCCAGCGACCAGTGCGTGCCGCCATCCACCATGGCGAAGAACACGCAGGTCACGAGCGCCAGGAGCGAGCCGACCGACAGGTCGATACCCGCCTTGGAGATGACGAAGGTCATGCCCATGGCGACGATCACATAGGTCGAGGACTGGGTCAGCACGTTGGCCAGGTTGGACAGGGTCGCAAAGCGCGGATTGATCCAGGCGAACACGAGCGCCAGTGCCAAGACCACGAGCGTCAGGCCGACGCCTTCCAGGCTGAAGCGCCGGTCCGACCCTCCGATGGATTTGCCCTTGGTGGCCGGTGTCGACGTCACGAGAGCCATTTGCGATCCTCCTCGCGCGCGCCCGATGCGCCCAGCGTGATCAGCCCGACAATGGCCTTGCGCGTCGTCTCCCCGGTCGGGATGGCGGCGACCAGCCTGCCGTTCTTCATCACCGCAACACGGTCGGCGATCTTGAAGACATGTTCCAGATTGTGGCTGATGATCAGGACGGTCAGCCCCTCCTCGCGCAGCCTGACGACCAGGTCGAGCACCTTGCCGCCTTCGTCGACGCCAAGGGCGGCCATCGGCTCGTCCATGATCAGAAGCTTGGGCTCGGCCAGAAGGAGGCGGCTTATGGCGATCGTCTGGCGCTGGCCGCCGGACAGGCGCCGCACGGGCTGGTTCAGGGTCGGCAGGCCGATGGCGAACCGGTCGAGCAGATCGCGCGTCCGCCGGCGCATCTCGCGATGGTCGAGCTGCGGGAAAAGGCCGAGCAGCCTGGTCTTGATCTCGCGTCCGAGGAACACATTCTCGGGCACGTTGAGCGTGTCCACAAGGCCAAGGTTCTGGTGCACCGTCTCGATGCCGCGCTCGGTCGCATCGCGCGGCGCGCGAAGATCGACCGCCTTGCCCTCCAGCACGATCTCGCCGCCATCGGGTTGAAGCGCTCCGGAGAGCGCCTTGATCAGGGTCGACTTGCCGGCACCATTGTCGCCGACGAGCGCCAGTATCTCGCCTTTGCGAATATCGAGATCGACCGCGTTCAGCGCCCGCAGCCCGCCATAATATTTGTCGAGGCCGCGAACGGATAAAAGGTTGGCCGCCGCCCGGGGCGCCTCGGCTGCCATCGCCATCATGTCCTCCCTTGCGTCCGGCGCGTGCGTCCGGACCCGCCAGATCCGCCGGCCATACCGGAAAAAAGGCTCGACTACCGAGGCTAGAGGCCCCATTGCCGGCTCTCTAGGGGCAGTCTTGAGCGGCTTCTGTACGAATTTTCATGGGATTTCGTATGGATTCTGCCCCAGAAGCCGCTCCGGGTCCAGCGGCAATCGACCATGCTGTCGCGACAGCCGGTCAGGTGGGTTGTCCACATGGGCGCGTCGATGATCGTCAGGCCGGTGAAGCGGATATCGGAGCACGTTTTAAAACCCATGCCATTTCCGGCGATGTGGGGTATTGGAACCGGCGCCCGAAATGTTCCGGACCGCGCTCGCCGGCCTGGGCCTTGACGCGGGCGATGAAAAACGGACGGTCATGGTCCAGCACTCTCGCGCGCGACATCACGGGCGCAAGCGCGCTGGCCATGGTCACCGTCTTTTTCGACCGATCGCCGTCGATGCCGCACGTCCGGCCCGTCGCTCGGAACGCGGGGGCACGATCGTTGCGCGTTCGAGTTGCGCCACGCCCCGGCCGCCCGATCCATGAGCGGCCGCCACGACGGGACGGAACCAGGAAATGGGAACAGCATGAAACGACAGGAAACGGCGCGGTTGCGGGTCGGTGTGGCCGGCGGCGGCATCGGCAAGGCGCATCTGGGCGCCCTCAAACAGCTTCCCGATCTGTTCGAGATCACCGCCTTTTGCGACATCGACCGGGAGCGCGCGGACGCGATCGCCCGCGATTATGGCATTCCGGCCGCGCTGACGGATTTCGACGCGCTGGTCGAGCGGCAGGACGTCGATATCGTCCATATCTGCACGCCGTCCGGCCTGCATGCGGCGCAGGCCGAGGCGACGGTGAGGGCCGGCAAGCATGTGGTGTGCGAAAAGCCGCTCGCCGGCTCGCTCGCCCAGATCGATGCCCTGGCCGAACTGGAGCGCGCCTGCGGCCTTTCGGTGTCGCCGATCTATCAGTACCGGTTCGGCACGGGTCTTCAGAAGTTCCTGCATCTGCGCGACAGGGGCGTGCTCGGCAAGTTCTATCTGGCAACCGTCGAAACCCATTGGCGCCGGGGGATGGACTATTACGCGGTGCCCTGGCGCGGCCGCTTCGCCACCGAGCTTGGAGGGTGCCTCGTCACCCATGCCATCCACGCCCATGACATTGTCGTGCACGCGCTCGGCCCCGTGGCAAGCGTGCATGCCCGCACGGCGACGCGGGTGGTGCCGATCGAGACCGAGGACTGCGCCGTCGTCTCGCTTCAGATGGCCGATGGCGGCCTGGTCGCGCTCTCGGTCACGCTGGGCGCGGCCGTCCAGCACACGCGCCTGCGCCTGTGCTTCGAAAGGGTGACGGTGGAAAGCAACACCGAGCCCTACGCGCCCGACGCAGAACCCTGGACGTTCCTGCCGGCCGATGGCGAGGCGGCGGCGGCGATCGCAACGGCCCTGTCCGATTTCGCGCCGGCCGCCGAGCGTTACGAAGGCCAGTTCCGGGGCATTCACGCCGCGCTGACGCAAGGGGCGCCGCTGCCGGTGACGGTCGCCGACGCGCGCGCTTCGGTCGAGCTTGTGACGGCGGCCTACCATTCGGCGCGCACCGGCGCGACGGTCGCCCTGCCCGTCGCCACCGATCATCCGCTCTATCGCGGATGGGTTTGAAGCTCCGGTCCCGCATCGCCGCGTTCAGAGCGATGCGGAAAGCATAAGCGCCAGCAGGAGCATCGTCCCGCTTGCGACGACGAAGGCGCCGTCACGCCCTGAAAGCTGCGGCGGATTCATGACGGTGCGCTTTGTCCCCGGCGAGAGCCCCCGCGCTTCCATGGCGAGCGCCGAGCGGCCGGCGCGGCGGATCGCATAGGCGAGCAGCGGCACGATCAGCGAGATCATCTCGGCGGGTCCGGGAATGCGGCGCGGCGGCCGGCCGCGCCGCATGGCCCTTGCAAGGCGTATGGTCTGCATCTCGCGGCCGAGATCGGGGACAAGCTGCAAAGCCTGAAACAGCGCAAGGCCCACCGAGGGCGGCAGGCGCCAATGGACCATCAGCGCCTTGATCAAAGCGCCCGGATCGGTGGTCAGGGCGAACAGAGCCGAGACCATGCCGCAGGCGATCGCCCGGAAGAACAGGACAAGGCCGGCCGAGGCGGCGGGCGCGCCGAACGGCGTTTCGTCGGCCATCTGCAACGCGAACGCGCTGTCCTGGCGGAACAGCACGCTGGTGGTGAAAAAGCCAAAGCCGAACAGGGCGAACGGGATCATCAGAGCAAGGACGAAGAGGGGCGCGCGGCGCTCGATGAGGATCAGCGCCCCGGCGGCGAGCCCGATCGTGACGAGTTGGAACTGGAGATCGAACACGAGGATCGATGCGGCGATCCAGACCAGGCAGACCACCATCTTGGGCAGCGGGTGCAGCACGCTCAGCACGGCCCACCATCCAGCCAGTCAAGAAGCGCCAGAACGGGCGGCGGCGCCAGATCGGCGCCCGAAAGAAGGGCGCGGTCACGCAGCAGCGTTGCGGGCGGGCCCTGGGCGGCGATGCCGCCGCCGGCAAGCAGCACGATCCGGTCGCACACCGCCAACGCAAAGGCCATATCGTGCGTGACGATCGCGACCGCCCGCCCCTGGCGCGCCAGATCGTCGACAGCCCTGGCGATCATGTCCGCACCGCGCGCGTCGAGCCCGGACGTCGGCTCGTCGAGCACGAGCAGCGGCCAGCGGCCGGTGGCCGTCAGGCAGGCCAGGGTCAGCCGCCGCTTCTGGCCCTGCGACAATTCATAGGGGTGCTGCGGCAGGACACCGGCCAGGCTCCACCGTTCGGCGATGGCGCCGATCCGCGCGGCATCCCCCCCGCCGGGCAGGGCGGCGGCGATCTCCTCGCGCACGCTCGCCTCCAGAAGCTGGCTTTCGGGGTTCTGAAAGGCGATCGCGCCGGGCGGCCCGGTGCGTGTTCCGCCTTTCAGCCGCAGCAGGCCGGCAAGGGTCGCGCCCAGCGTCGACTTGCCCGCGCCGTTCGCGCCGATGAGGCCGACCACCTCGCCGGCGCGCAGTTCCATCGAGATATCGCGCAGCACGACCGGGCCGAACAGCGGCGCGCAGTCGGCCCCTGCG
The DNA here is from genome assembly GCF_984466335.1 of Roseitalea sp. Lineage (NCBI taxonomy): Bacteria > Pseudomonadati > Pseudomonadota > Alphaproteobacteria > Hyphomicrobiales > Ahrensiaceae > Roseitalea > Roseitalea sp. The sequence goes on from NZ_CFIFWG010000006.1 coordinate 20,884, forward strand.
AGCGCCGCCACCGGGCGGCCGGGCGACCGCGTCGGCGGACCGAGCGGGGCGGCCACATCGGCGAGCGCGGCGCGCGCGCGTGCCCGGCAGGCACCGTCCGATGCATCGAGATGGGCAAGCAGCGTCTCAAGGCGCAAGGGCGCGGTGGGCGGAGCAAGGTCGACCTTGCGCAGGGCCAGGTCCAGACGGCTGGCAAGGGGTGTCCAGATACCCTGGGAATCGAGCCGGTCGCCATGCGCCCGGAACAGGGGCGCCGGTGCGCCCTGGGCGATCAGGGCGCCGTCATCGCCGATGACGGCCACACGGTCGACGGCCTCGATCATCGCGTCCAGGCGATGGTCGACGATCAGCACGGCCTGTTCTCCGCCGGTCTGAAGCAGCAGATCGTATGCGCGGTTCGCCGCCGCCGGCGCGAGGCTGGCCGTCGGCTCGTCGGCCACGAAGATGGGCGCTTCGGCGACCAGCGTGGCGGCAAGGGCGACAAGTTGCTTTTCGCCGCCCGACAATGTCGAGGTGCGCCGCGTCCGCCAGTGCGCCGGCAAGCCGACCTGCGCCATCACCGCCTCGACGCGCCGTGCGATCTCATCATCCGGCATGGCGCGGTTTTCGAGCGCGAAGGCGATCTCGTCCTCCACGCACAGGCCGGTGAGCGTGCGGTCGGCGTCCTGGAAGAACTGGGCGACCGTGTCGGCCCAGCCGGCCGGGCTTCGGTCCGCAACGCACCGGCCGTCGAGGCGGACATGGCCAGTGACCGCCGCCGGCACCGATTGCGGCACGATGCCGGTCAGCGTCTGCAGAAGGGTCGACTTGCCCGAGCCGGACGGTCCGAGCACAAGCATGCGCTCGCCGGGCCGGACCGCAAGCGACACAGGGCCGACCGCCGCGCGCCGCGCGTAGGGATAGCGCACCGTGACGCGATCCCACCACGCAAGCGGCACGGGCCCGGCAACGTCAAGCGGCGGCCGTCGCGCGACGGTCATGATCGATCCTGAGGCCGGACAGAACGCCGGTCCTGTAGAGGGCGTTGACGACGATCCAGGCGAGCAGGCCGCCCAGCAGCGCGCCCGACAGGCAGCGCAGCGTGAACATGACCACCAGCAGCGTCGGCGCCAGATCGCCATAGTCGAAGCGGATCCACGTATAGATGAAGGAGAACACCGCCGCGCCGACGCCGGCCGCCATCAGCACCGGCAGCGAGTAGCGCTTCCATCGCGTGGCCGCGAAGACAGCCTCGGCGCCCGCCCCCTGGACCAGCCCCGAGAGCAGCAGGATCAAGCCGGCAGGCGAGCCGAGCAGGACCTGGGTGGCCGCCGCCAGCACCTCGGAGGTCAGGGCAACGCCCGGCTTGCGGATGATCGCCGCCGCGATCATCGAGACGATGAACCAGAAGCCCATGACCACATCCATGGTGACCGGGCCGAACACGGCCTGGGCGATGAGCCACACTTGCACCCAGGCCAGATAGAGAACGCCGAAGACCGCGCCGAGGACGGCAATGATCAGCGTTTCGCGCAAGGTCCAAAGATTGCTTCCGGTCATGGCATGCCCCTTTCGTGAGGAAGTTGGGGGAACAAGAGCGCCGCAACGCACGACGCGCGTTCAGGGACGGGTCGGGCTGTTGGCCGATACCGTTACGTCGAGCGCGACATGGCCGCTCGCCGGACCGAAGCGGACGAACGCCTCGCCCAGCGCGGCGAACACCGCGCCGGCGTCGCCACAGAGCCTGGTGCAGAAGTTCTTGGACCGGTCGAAGACGCCAGAGCCCTTCAGAAAGCCGATACACCCATAGATCTCGTCCATATGATGGTCGGCGCCGAGCGGATAGAGCGAGAACTGGCAGGCGACGTGCCGCCCCGTCCGGGGTGCCGCCCTGACCGCTTCCAGGGCAGCGGCGGCGCGCCGTTCGAGCGGCTCGTCCGACATCCGGCCCGCGATCGGCGTGCAGATCGGATCGTCCGGCTCGCCGGGACAGCCGCGCGAGACGGCCGCCGACAAGACGCAATGGGCGTCCGTCGCGGCGGCGGAGACGAACAGGTCGCGCATGGCGGCAAACAGCATCTGCGGCGGTCCGACCACCAGGGTGGAGATATCGTCTGTCTCGATCCGCAGATGGTCGCGATGAGGATCGAGCGCCTTGAGCGCGCCCGTGATGATGCCGACGAAATCGTCGGACATGGGGTACAGGGACACTTGTGCGCCGGAAAACATGGCTCGCCTCGCTCCGCTGGCATTATCCAGATCAGCTTGAGGGTCCGCAGGCTTGCGCGCCGCATCTCAGCCCCGGCATCACGGGGCACCCCTGTCGACAGATCACTGTTAGCGGGCGCGGGCGGCCTTGTAAACGCCCGACGGCCGCGCCCGGCACGCGGCCGCGCAGACGAGCGGTTCGACGCAGCGTGGGGCGCGGGCGAGCGCGGTCAGAAGTCGATCCGGAGCTTGCGCACCAGCCCCAGCCGGAAGCGATACTGGTCGCGGCTGCCCAGGGCCGTGACGGGCGAGGCGCCCGCATCACCGGTCAGCCGCTCATAGGCGGCAAGCCCCTCGACCGCCCATCCGGCGCTGACGTCGTAGCGCACGCCCGTCTCAACGCCCCAGGATTTGATACCCGCATCGGCATCGAAGGCGGCGAACCCCGCCGTTCCGGCGGGCACGCTGAAATAGGTGTCGACATAGGTCGCATCCGCATAGGAGAGTCGGGGGCCGGCATGGACTTTCAGGCCCGGACGCGGTCTGACGACGACATCGGCGCCCGCTTCGCCGGTCCAGCCCTCATGGCCGCCAAACCCGCGCCGCAGGCTGGCGTGGAGGCGGAAATGGTCAGCCTCGTAGCCGGCTTCGAGCCCGAACTCGATCGCCAGATCGACATCGGCAAGACCGGTCAGGGCCGGCGTGTCGGCGGCGGTGCGTTCACCGCGAACGGCAAAGGACGGCCCGATCGAAACCCCGCCCTTGCGGCCGCCGAGCTGGAAACCGTTTGGCAGTGTAAGGCGCTTGATGCGAACGATCGGATAGGGCGTGACCAGGATCTGCGAAGCGCCCTCGTAGCGCGGCGCGAACTGGCCACCGCCTCCAAGTTCCAGATCGATTCCCGGTCGCTCCTGCGCCAGGCCGGGCGCGGCCGCTGCGAACATGGCGAGGACAAGGGCGGCGCAGGCGCCGGAGACGTGCTTGAACATGGTGCTGATTTCCTTGTCGGACGCTTGCGGGAACAAAGACGGTGGTCGGTCGATTCCGTCAAGCCGTCTACGCAGCAGAACCGGTTCGGATGACGAGATCGCTCAAATGCCTCGGGCCTCGACTGAAGCAGGACATGGTTTACAAACGGTTCATCATGGCGCGCACAGATGCCGCCATGGATTTGCCTACATATGCAGCGGCTTGCCCGTCGCCGCCGCAAGCGCCGCCTCGCGCACCACCTCGCTCATGGTCGGGTGGGCATGGCAGGTGCGCGCCAGGTCCTCCGACGAGCCGCCGAACTCCATCAGAACCGCGCATTCATGGATCAGATCGCCCGCGCCCTTGCCGACGATGTGCGCGCCGAGCACCCGGTCGGTCGCCTTGTCGGCCAGGATCTTGACGAAACCGTCGGTCGCCAGCGTGGCGCGCGCGCGACCATTGACGCTGAAGGGAAACTTGCCGACCGTGTAGTCGACGCCGTCGGCCTTGAGCTCCTCCTCGGTCTTGCCAAGCGAGGCCACTTCCGGTTCGGTGTAGACGACATTGGGGATCACGTCATAGTTCACGTGCCCGGCCCGGCCGGCGATGCGCTCGGCCACCGCCATGCCCTCGTCCTCGGCCTTGTGGGCCAGCATCGGCCCCTTGACCACATCGCCGACCGCCCAGATGCCGTGCACCGAGGTCTGCCAGTGCTCGTTGATCTCGACCCGGCCGCGATCGTCCATGACGACGCCGGCCTTGGCCAGCCCCAGCCCTTCCGTGTAAGGCTTGCGCCCCGTGGCGACCAGAACGACATCGGCGTCGAGCGTTTCGGTGTTCCCGCCCTTGACCGGCTCGTAGGTGACATGGCCGCCCCTGCCGGCCTTGCGCACGTCGGTCACCCTTGCGCCGAGCTTGAAGGTCAGGCCCTGCCTGGCAAGCATTTTCTGGAACTGGCGCGCGACGTCCCCGTCCATGCCGCCCAGGATCGTGTCCAGATATTCGATCACGGTGACCTCGGCGCCGAGCCGCGACCAGACCGAACCCAATTCCAGACCGATCACGCCGCCGCCCACGACGATCATCTTGCCCGGCACCTTGCCCAGCGACAGCGCGCCCTCCGACGAGACGATCACCTTTTCGTCGAACGCGACATCGACGCCGGGAATACCGGCGACATCCGAGCCGGTGGCGATGACGATGTGCCTTGTGTCGATCTCGGTGGGCTCGCCTTCGCCGGGCGTCACCTTGACCTTGCCCTCGCCGAGGATCGAACCGGTGCCGCGATGGACGTCGATCCTGTTCTTCTTCATCAGAAAATCGACGCCGTCGACATTGGATTTCACGGTGGCGTCCTTGTGCGCCATCATCGCCTTGAGATCGAGCTTGGGCTTGCCCACATCGACGCCGAGCGCCTTGTGGCCGTGGCCCGCCTCATGGAAGACATCGGAGGCGTGCAGCAGCGCCTTTGACGGGATGCAGCCAATGTTCAGGCAGGTGCCGCCCAGCGTCGGCCATTTCTCGACGATCGCCGTCTTCAGGCCGAGCTGCGCCGCCTTGATGGCGCACACATAGCCGCCCGGTCCCGAGCCGATCACCACAACGTCATAAGCCATCATTTTCCTCTTTATTGCTGCGGCTTCAGTGCTGTCCGATGATCACAGATCGAGCACGAAGCGCTCGGGGTCCTCAAGGCTCTCCTTGACGCGAACGAGGAAGGTCACCGCCTCCTTGCCGTCGACGATCCGGTGATCGTAGCTGAGCGCCAGATACATCATCGGGCGTATCACCACCTGGCCGTCGATCGCCACCGGGCGCTCCTGGATCTTGTGCATGCCCAGAATGCCGGACTGCGGCGCATTGAGGATCGGCGAGGACATGAGCGAGCCGTAGACGCCGCCATTGGAGATGGTGAAGGTACCGCCCTGCATATCGGCCATCGACAGGTTGCCGTCGCGGGCCGCCTTGCCCAGCCGGCCGATCTCCAACTCCACCTGGGCGATCGACATGGCATCGGCATCGCGCACCACCGGAACCACCAGCCCCTTGTCGGTGCCCACGGCGACGCCGATATGGGCATAGTTCTTGTAGACGATGTCGGTGCCGTCGATCTCGGCATTGACCGACGGGATCTCCTTGAGCGCATGGGTGACGGCCCTGGTGAAAAAGCCCATGAAGCCGAGCTTGACCGCGTGCTTTTTCTCGAACAGGTCCTTGTATTTCTTGCGCATCGCCATGACGGCGCTCATGTCCACCTCATTATAGGTGGTCAGCATGGCCGCAACGTTCTGGGCGTCCTTGAGCCGCCGCGCGATGGTCTGGCGCAGCTTGGTCATGCGCACGCGTTCCTCGCGCCCGGCCTCTTGCTGGGACGAGGGGGCGCGGGCGACCTGCGGCGCCGGCGCCGGGGCGGGCACTGCGGCGGCTCCCTTTGCGATCGCATCGAGCACATCGCCCTTGAGCACCTGGCCGCGCTTGCCGGACCCTTCGACCTGATCGGCGGCAAGCCCCTTTTCGGCCATCATCTTGGCGGCCGACGGCGCCGGCGGCATGTCGGTTCCGGCCGGGGCCGCCGCGGATGCCGCAGGGGCGGAGGCCGGCGCCTCGGCGGCAGGCGCTGCCGCCTTCGCCCCCTCGCCCTCGTCGAGCAGCGCGAGCAGGGCATCCACCTCGACGGTATCGCCTTCATTGGCGACGACCTCGCCAAGCGTGCCGGCGCCCGGCGAGGGCACTTCCAGCGTCACCTTGTCGGTTTCCAGTTCGACCAGCGTCTCGCCGTCGGCGACCGCCTCGCCCGATTTCTTGAACCATTGGCCGATCGTGGCTTCGGTGACCGATTCACCGAGCGTGGGTACGCGGATTTCTTTTGCCATCGTCTCTTTCCCGGACTTTGAAGCGTGTGTGATTGCCTTTTGGTTTCACTCGCCCAGCGCATCTTCGAGGAACGCTTCGAGCTGCGCCTTGTGCGTGCCCAGAAGGCCGGTGGCCGTCGAGGCGGCGGCCGGCCGGCCGGTGTAGCGAACCCTTGCGTGCTTGGCGTTGATATGGGCCAGCACCCATTCCAGATAGGGATCGACGAACGCCCAGGCGCCCATGTTCTTGGGCTCCTCCTGACACCAGACCATCTCGGCGTTCCTGAAGCGCGACAGTTCGGTGATCAGCGCCTTGGCGGGGAACGGATAGAGCTGCTCGATCCGCAGCAGATAGATGTCGTTGATGCCGCGCGCCGCGCGCGCCTCATGGAGATCGTAATAGACCTTGCCGGTGCACAGGATGACGCGGCGAACCCTGGAATCGGTGACGAGCTTGATGCCGTCTTCGTCCTTGCGATATTCGGCATCGTCCCACAGCAGGCGGTGGAACGCGCTCTCGCCGCTCATCTCGGCCAGCGTCGACGTCGCCCGCTTGTGGCGCAGCAGCGATTTCGGCGTCATCAGGATCAGCGGCTTGCGGAACTCGCGCTTGAGCTGCCGCCGCAGGATGTGGAAGTAGTTGGCCGGCGTCGTGCAGTTGGCGACCTGCATATTGTCCTCGGCGCACATCTGCAAAAAGCGTTCGAGCCGCGCCGAGGAGTGCTCGGGCCCCTGTCCCTCATAGCCGTGCGGCAAAAGGCAGACCAGGCCCGACATGCGCAGCCATTTGCGCTCGCCCGAGGAGATGAACTGGTCGAACAGCACCTGCGCGCCGTTGGCGAAATCGCCGAACTGGGCTTCCCACAGGGTCAGCGCGTTGGGCTCGGCGAGCGTATAGCCATATTCATAACCCAGCACCGCCTCCTCCGAGAGCATCGAATTGATGACCTCGTAGCGGCCCTGGCCGGGCTTGATCTCGTTGAGCGGCGTCAACCGTTTCTCGGTCTCCTGATCATAGAGGACCGAATGGCGTTGCGAGAAGGTGCCGCGCTCGACGTCCTGGCCCGAAAGCCGCACGCCATGGCCCTCAAGGCACAGCGAGCCGAAAGCCAGCGCCTCGGCCGTCGCCCAGTCGATGTCCGCCCCGCTCTCGATCATCCTGGCGCGGTTGTCGAGGAAACGCCCGATCGTGCGGTGGACGTTGAAATCCTCGGGCACGGCGGTCAGCTTCCTGCCGATCTCCTTGAGCGTCTTGAGCGGGACGTTGGTCTTGCCGCGACGGCGCTCGTCCTGATTGTCGGCGCGCTGAAGGCCCGACCATTTGCCGTCCAGCCAGTCGGCCTTGTTGGGCTTGTATGTGTCGCCGGCCTGGAACTCGATCTCCAGATGCTCGCGCCAGTCGGTCTTCATCTTCTCGAATTCATCGACCGTGACATGGCCTTCCGCGATCAGCTTTTCGGAGTAGATCTGCACCGCCGTCTTATGCTTGCGGATGGCGCGGTACATGACCGGCTGGGTGAAGGCCGGCTCGTCGCCCTCATTGTGGCCGAACCGCCGGTAGCAGAACATGTCGATGACCACCGGCTTGTGGAACTTCATCCGGAACTCGGTGGCGACCTTTGCGGCATAGACGACCGCTTCGGGATCGTCGCCGTTGACATGGAAGATCGGCGCCTCGATCATCTTGGCGACATCGGACGGGTAAGGCGAGGAACGCGACAGGTATGGGTTCGTCGTAAAGCCGATCTGATTGTTGATGATGAAGTGGATCGAGCCGGCGACCCTGTGGCCGCGCAGCGCCGACAGGCCGAAGCATTCGGCCACCACGCCCTGGCCGGCGAATGCCGCATCGCCATGCAGCAGCAGCGGCAGAACCTCGACGCGCTCGCCGAGCGGCACGATTTCGGGCCGATGGGCGCCGCCGGCAAGCTGGTCCTGCTTGGCCCGCGCCTTGCCCAGCACCACCGGATTGACGATTTCAAGGTGCGAGGGATTGGCCGTCAGCGACAGGTGCACCGTGTTCTCGTCGAACTGGCGGTCCGACGAGGCGCCCAGATGGTATTTGACGTCGCCCGACCCCTCCACATCGTCGGGCACGAACGAGCCGCCCTTGAACTCGTTGAACAGCGCCCGGTGCGGCTTGGCCATCACCTGGGTGAGCACGTTCAGCCGGCCGCGGTGGGCCATGCCGAGCACGATGTCCTTAAGGCCCAGCTGGCCGCCGCGCTTGATGATCTGCTCAAGTGCCGGGATCAGCGCCTCGCCGCCATCGAGGCCGAAACGCTTGGTGCCCTTGTACTTGACGTCGATGAACTGCTCGAAGCCCTCGGCCTCGACAAGCTTTTGCAGGATCGCCTTCTTGCCGTTGGGCGTGAAGGCCACGCCCTTGTCGGGCCCCTCGATGCGCTCCTGGAGCCACGCCTTCTCCTCGGGATTGGAGATGTGCATGAACTCGACCCCCATCGTGCCGCAATAGGTGCGTCTGAGGATGGCGAGCATTTCGGAGATCGTGGCATATTCGAGCCCGAGCACATGGTCGATGAAGATCGGCCGATTGCAATCGCTTTCCTGAAAGCCGTAGTCCGAAGGGTGCAGTTCGTTATAGTCCTCCCGGTGGCCGGCAAGGCCCAGCGGGTCCAGATCGGCATGCAGGTGACCGCGCATGCGGTAGGCGCGGATCATCATGATGGCGCGCACCGAATCGCGCGTGGCGCGCAGGAGCTGTTCGTTGGTGATGCCGACGCCCTCGGCGCGCGCCCTTTCGGCAATTTTGCCGCTCATATGGGCCTCGACCTCGCCCCAGTCGCCGTCGAGCGCCGAGGTCAGTTCGCCATTGGGCGAAACCGGCCAGTTGTCGCGCTCCCAGGACGGGCCGTCCACGACCTTGACCACATCGTCGGGATCGTCGGCGAGGCCCTCAAAGAAGGTGCGCCATTCCTCGGGCACCGAGGCGGGATTTTCCTCGTAGCGCGCCTGCATCTGCTCGATATAGAGCGCGTTGCCGCCATAAAGGAACGAGGTTCCGGCGAAGATGTCGTTGGCCTGGTCCTTGCGTGCCATATGTCACTCGAACGGGCGCTGCCCGTCTCCCTTGGGTTTCCCGGTCGCGCGGCTGACCCCGCGCCACTGTTGTCCCCGTTTCGCTCCCGCCCTCATCCTGGGGTGCAAGACACTCATCCCCTGTCGCCTCAAAGCTAGCCTCGCCCACACCTCAGCATGAGGGGATGGATGGCGAACCGCGAAGGAGCAGGGCGGGAGCGGCCAGCGCACCCGCCTGCTGGATGTCACCCCTTCAGCACCTCGACCAGGGTCGATCCCAGTTGCGCCGGCGATGGCGAAACCCGGATGCCGGCGTCCTCCATCGCCCTGATCTTGTCCTCGGCGCCGCCCTTGCCGCCGGAGATGACGGCGCCGGCATGGCCCATGGTGCGCCCGGGCGGCGCGGTGCGGCCGGCGATGAAACCGACCATCGGCTTTTTGCGGCCCTTGTCCGCCTGCTCCTTCAGCCAGGCGCAGGCATCCTCCTCCGCGCTGCCGCCGATCTCGCCGATCATGATGATGGACCGGGTCGCCTCATCGTCCAGGAACATGTCCAGCATGTCGACGAACTCGGTGCCCTTGACCGGATCGCCGCCGATGCCGACGGCGGTCGACTGGCCGAGCCCCTCGTTCGTCGTCTGGAAGACGGCCTCATAGGTCAGCGTGCCCGAGCGCGACAGGATGCCGACCGAGCCCTTCTTGAAGATGCGACCGGGCATGATGCCGATCTTGCATTCCTCGGGCGTCAGAACGCCGGGGCAGTTCGGGCCGATCAGCCGCGATCTGGACTTGCCGAGCCTGGCCTTGACCCTGACCATGTCCATCACCGGGATGCCCTCGGTGATGCAGACGATGAGCGGGATCCTGGCGTCGATCGCCTCGATGATGGCGTCGGCCGCGCCCGCCGGCGGCACATAGACGACGGACGCGTTGGCCTTGGTGGCCTTCTTGCCCTCCTCGACGGTGGCGAAGATCGGCAGTTCGGTGCCGGCCTTGTCGCCAGCGCCCTCGCCGGCGGTCCAGGTCTCGCCGCCCTTCTTTGGGTGGATGCCGCCGACCATCTTCGTGCCGAAATAGGCGAGCGCCTGCTCGGTGTGGAAGGTGCCGGTCTTGCCGGTCATGCCCTGCACGAGCACCTTGGTGTCTTTGTTGATCAGAATGGACATAAAATTCAGCTCCCCTCGGCGACCGCCGCGACGATCTTCTTGGCCGCGTCGTCCAGATCGTCGGCGGCGATCACGTTCAGCCCGCTTTCGTTGATGATGGCCTTGCCCTGATCGACATTGGTGCCTTCGAGCCGCACGACCAGCGGCACCTTCAGGCCGACATCCGTGACGGCCGCGACCACCCCTTCCGCAATCGTGTCGCAGCGCATGATGCCGCCGAAAATGTTGACGAGGATGCCTTTGACGCTCGGGTCCGCGGTGATGATCTTGAAGGCCGCCGTCACCTTTTCCCTCGACGCGCCGCCGCCCACATCGAGGAAGTTGGCGGGCTCGGCGCCGTAGAGCTTGATGATGTCCATCGTCGCCATCGCCAGCCCGGCGCCGTTGACCATGCAGCCGATATTGCCGTCGAGCGCGACATAGGCGAGATCGTGCCTGGAAGCCTCGATCTCCTTTTCGTCCTCCTCGGCCGCATCGCGCAGTCCCATGATGTCCGGGTGGCGGAACAGCGCGTTGCCGTCGAACGAGACCTTGGCGTCGAGCACCCGCAGATGGCCGTCCTTCATGACGATCAGCGGGTTGATTTCAAGAAGGCTCATGTCCTTTTCGGTGAAGGCCCCGTAGAGCGTCGGGAACAGAGCCAGCCCGTCCTTGGCCGCCTGCTTGGTCAGCTTCAGCGCGCGGTTGAGCTTGCGCGCGTCGGTATCGGTCATGCCCTTGACCGGGTCGATCGGCAATGTCGTGATCTTGTCGGGCGTTTCCTCGGCGACGGCCTCGATGTCCATACCGCCCTCGGTCGAGACGACGAAGGCCGGCCGGCCCGTCGCCCGGTCGATCAGGATGGAGAGGTACAGCTCGCGGTCGATGTCGGCGCCGTCCTCGATGTAGAGCCGTCCCACCTGCTTGCCTGCCGGCCCGGTCTGCTTGGTGACCAGCGTGTTGCCGAACATCTCCCTGGCGTTCTCGACCACCTCGTCGACCGAATGGGCCAGCCGCACGCCGCCCTTGGCGTCCTCGCCCAGTTCCTTGAACCGGCCCTTGCCGCGTCCGCCGGCATGGATCTGCGATTTGACCACGTAGAGCGGGCCGGGCAGCTTTTGCGCCCATTCCTCGGCCTGCTCGACCGAATAGACGGCCACGCCCGGCGCCACCGGCGCGCCGTAGGAATGCAGGAGCCGCTTGGCCTGATATTCGTGAATGTTCATTGCGTCCGCCTCTTCTGATTGACCGCCACCGGCCTTCCGGCGCCATGCCGGCAAGGCCGCGTGCGAAGCCGCCCCGGGGTCCGATCGTCCCGCCGGCGCCGCGCCTATTTCAGGTTCGGCGCGATGTTGGCGCACGCCTCGCACAGGCCCGCCACCGCCGCGACCGACTTGTCGAACATCTTCTGCTCGGTCTTGTTCAGGTCGATCTCGATTATCCGCTCGACGCCGCCCGCGCCGATCACCGTCGGCACGCCGACATACATGTCCCTGACGCCGTACTGGCCGGTCAGGTGCGCCGCCACGGGCAGGACGCGCTTTTTGTCCTTCAGATAGCTTTCGGCCATCGCGATCGCCGAGGCGGCGGGCGCGTAATAGGCCGAGCCGGTCTTCAGAAGGCCGACGATCTCGGCGCCGCCGTCGCGGGTGCGCTGAACGATCTCGTCGAGCCTGCCCTTGCTCGTCCAGCCCATCTTGACCAGATCGGGCAGCGGAATGCCGGCGACCGTCGAATAGCGCGTCAGCGGCACCATCGTGTCGCCATGCCCGCCCAGCACGAACGCGGTGACGTCCTCGACGGAGACGCCGAACTCCTCGGCGAGGAAATAGCGGAAGCGGGCCGAATCGAGCACGCCGGCCATGCCGCACACCTTGTTGGCCGGCAGGCCGGAGAACTTCCGCAACGCCCAGACCATCGCGTCGAGCGGGTTGGTGATGCAGATGACGAACGCGTCGGGCGCGTATTTCCTGATGCCGGCGCCGACCTGTTCCATCACCTTCAGATTGATGCCGAGAAGGTCGTCGCGGCTCATGCCCGGCTTGCGCGGCACGCCGGCGGTGACGATGGCGATGTCGGCGCCCTCGATCACCTCATAGGAATTGGCGCCCGCATAGCGGGCGTCGAACCCGTCGACAGGCGCCGATTCGGCGATGTCCAGCCCCTTGCCCTGCGGGATGCCCTCGGCGATATCGAACAGCACGACATCGCCCATCTCCTTCAGGCCGATCATGTGCGCGAGCGTTCCGCCGATCATGCCGGAACCGATGAGTGCGATCTTTTTGCGTGCCATGCGCCTTTTCCGTTCGTTCCGTTTTTCCGTTCGTTCCGCTCATGCGTTGCGCAAGGGACGTCCCGCAGGGCCGCGCTGTCCCCCGTCAGTGCGAGGGCCTGAACCATGGCGCATCAAAAATCAATCAAAACTTTCGTAAACAATGATTTCAATCGTTTAGCGGTTATGATGTTTACGTAAACGTCAACAAAATCGATCGTCATCAAGCCATGACGGCCGCCATGAGGCCCGCCCCATGGGCTTTTCGCCGGCGACCCAGTCGTCCGAGCGCATCTCGATCAGGCGCGATGCGGTGCGTTCGAACTCGAACGCCTCGGTGCCGCTTGTCGCCTGATAGAGGTCTGCGGGCTGCGCATCGGCGGAGACGATCAGCGTGTTGCGATTGTCGTAGAGCGTGTCGACCAGATTGATGAAGCGCTTGGCCGCGTTGCGCCGGCTTTCGGCCATGACAGGCACGTTCTCGACCATCAGCGTGCGATATTGACGGGCGATCGCCAGAAAGTCGCGCGCGCCAAGGGGCGCTTCGCACAGATCGGCGAAGCTGAAGCGCGCCGCATCGACAATGGCGGCGGGAACCGCGATCTGGCGTCCCTTGAGGTCGATGCGCGCCGGCGGCGCGGCGATGCCGCCGGTGATCTTCACCCAGGCCGCTTCCATCGCCATGTCGGTGGCGGGGCCGAGCGGGGTCATATACAGTCTGGTCTGCGCCAGCCGACCCACACGGTAGTCGCGGTCGGCGTCGAGGCTGAACACGTCGGCATGGGCGGCCAAAACATCGATGAACGGCGTGAACAGGCCGCGGTTGAGCCCGTCCTTGTAAAGCGCCTTCGGCGGCACGTTCGAGGTCGCAACCAGCACGACGCCGCGCGCGAACAGGGCGGTGAACAGGCGCGACAGGATCATGGCGTCGGCGATGTCGGTGACCGTGAACTCGTCGAAGCACAAAACGCGCGCCTGGTCGGCGAGCGCGCGCGCGACCGGCGGGATCGGATCGTCGCCCTTGACGGCGCCCGCCTTGAGCGCTTTGCGATGACCGGCGATCCGGTCGTGCACGTCGGCCATGAAATCGTGGAAATGGGCGCGCCGCTTGCACCTGGCCGGACAGGCGCGGAAGAAGAAGTCCATCAGCATGGTCTTGCCGCGCCCGACCGCGCCGTGAATGTAGAGCCCCCGGACTTGATCGGAGCGCGGCGCCTTCCTGGCGAAGAGCCAGCCCAGCGAGGAGGATTTCGACGCAAGGCGCATGGAGGCGATGGCGCCGTTCAGCGCATCGAGCCTGTCTGCCAGCGTGCGCTGCGCCGCATCGTCGCTGATCGCGCCCTCGCGCACCAGTTCGCGATAGCGCGCGGCCACTGAATCGCCGGGCCTGATCCGTCCGGGCACCGCCGCCCCGCTTGTCGTCAGCGCGCCAGGCTGATCGCGCGGCCGCTCGCCGTCTGGCCGTCGAAGCGGCCGCTGCCGGACGAGAACAGGGCCGCCACCTGATTGCCGCCCGAATCGCTCAGAACGACGCGGTTGCCGCTGATGTTCCAGGAGGAGACGTTCGCCGCATCGCCCGGGCACCCGCGCGAGGCGGCCCGGAAACCGGTCGACCAGCGCGTCAGGGCCATGAACATCTGACAGTCGGCGCCCTGGGTCGAAACGCGCCAGGCACCGACCATCCCCTCGCGCGTCACCGGCGTCGCCGAGGCCACTTCGGTGACGCTGGCGTCGGCGCCATCGGCCTGTGCGGCCTCCTGGGCAGTCGTCTCAGGGTCGGTCGTCTCAAGGCCAAGGCCGGTCACGGCGCCCGCCTGCCCCGGTGCGACGGGAA
>NZ_CFIFWG010000007.1:0-34776 GCF_984466335.1 Roseitalea sp.
GATAGCCTTCATGTCAATCGACATCCATTGAAGGTTGCCAAATACACCATTGGTCGGGACCCGAGATCTGGACCGGTCGCTGCGTTTCTACGACCCGCTTTTCAGCGCCATGGGATGGGATGAATGCTGGCGCGACGCGCAGTCGGCGTCGTGGGGCGACAAGGACGACGAGGCCGCGCCGCGCTTTTTTGCGGGCTATCCGTTCGACGGGCAACGGGCGAGCGTCGGCAACGGGGCGATGACGGCGTTTTTCCGGTCCGGCCATGGCGCAAGGCACAGACGACGGTCGGCCCGCGTGCCGCAAGGTCACGGGCCGTCGCGTTGCCGATCATGCCGCCGCAGCCAAGAAGGAGAACCTTCATCGGCGTGTCTCGATGCCGCGTGCGGTCGATGTTTGCCCGGCTGGCATGTTCATTGCTCCGATGCGGACCATCTTCTCGTTCCCCGCTTCGCGGAAAAACTCTCACTGGCGGGGCTGCATGGCGAGGATCACGCGCCCGATCAGGGCACGCTCTGTAACGGGTCCGAAATCGATGCCGGGCGCCGAAAGCGGGCCGTCGCCGCGGACGCGGAAGCATCCCCCGTCCAGCGGGGATGCCAAGCGTTTGACGACGGCTTGGCCTTGCGCCGTCCGGAACACGCAGATGTCGCCGCGCCGGGGGCGGCGCGTCGGCCCATAAGTGCGAAGCAGCAGATAGGCGCCGTGCGCGACCGCCGGCGCCATGCTGTATCCACGGACACGATAAAGGCGCAGGCCGAAAAGCCTCAGGAGCCGCACGCGCCGGTCAAACCGGGCGGACCACGGCGAGACCCGGCGGATAGGGCGCCACGCGGCGCTCGGTGGCGACGCCCTTGGTGGCCCAGAAGGCTTCCGCAAAGAGGTTGACCTTTTCGACCAGGGCCTCCGCCTCGGCGCGGTCGACCCCCTGCTTGCAGCGGCCGGCAGCCATCATGATCTCGTGCACGAGCGTGTGGATATCGGGGTGCGCCTCGATCTGCGGCGCCTTGAAATAATCGCCCCAGATCACGCGGACCTCGTCCTTCACCTTTGCCGCCTCCTCCTCCTTGATGGCGATGCAGCGGGCCAGCGTGTTTGTGCGCTCAAGGCTGTCGGGCTTTTCGGCCGTCTCGCTTAGGATATCGACCATGCGCACGACCGAAAGCGCGGCGATCAGGGCCGGTGCCGGATCGTAGATCTTGCAGGGGATATCGCAATGCGCATCGACGGTGTCGACCCCGACCAGTCGGTCGGCGGCTTGGGCGAGGCGGTAGAGCATCGGTTTTCGGTCCTTCAGTGTGTTGTCCGGTTTTCGGAAAGAAAGGCGAGTGCGGCGTCTCGTGTGCGCATGGCGGCTTCTTGGAACGCGCCGGGCGCGATCCCGGCATCCCCGGCTCGCCCGACATAGTCGAACAGGGCGGGCTTGAGATGATGAAAGCAAGCCTGGCGGAAGGCGGTCGGCTCGCTCGTATCGAGCATGGCGGCGCGAAGAGCCTCCAATGCTTGCCGTGCTGTCCCCACCGCTTGGCGAGGGGCGCCCGCCCGCGCGAGGCATTCGGCCGCATTCGCGCTGGCCGCGACCAGCATGGGCGGCGCGTCCGCCATGGTGGCCACCGCGCGGTCGGTCCGGAAGCGGCGCAGCGCCTCGTCAAGCGCACGGTCGTAGAGCCGCTGCGCGCGCGCCAGGCCGCCGTCCCGAAAGGCCGCGTTCGCCGATTCGGTCAGCGACTTCCACGGGGCATCGATCGCGGTATCGGCCGGGCCCGGCCAATCAAGGCGGGGCCGCTCATTCATCGTCCGCGACCCGTTCGCGGTGCACCACCTTATCGATGCGCCTGACACGGGAAACCGCAGGAGGCTCGATCCCGCCATTGTCCCCGCCATTGTCGGGCAGGCCCAGAAACCGGTTCTCCGCCTCGATGCAGACGTGGCGGTGTGCGCCGGCATCGAGACAGCCTTCCGAAACCGGCAGAGCCTCAAAAATGGCCTGGCGCCGAAGCGTCAACCGAAGGCCGGCGGCCCGCATCCGCACGGCGATCCGATCCAGGCCAGGTGTGACATCGCCTGTCATTGTCGGTGACGGTTTCCCTTTAAACAAAGGTCGAATTTGCAATTCGGTCTCAACTGCCTTGAATCTTGAATATTGCAAATGAGATGCATTAACAACTGAATTTATCAGCGTCGTGCGTCCGGCGCGTGCGCCCTCGACGATCTGCGATTCCAGGACGCGCCGTCTGGCGGTGCGGCTTTCCAGGCCAGCCGTCTGGATGGTGTCGAAATAGACGCCGCGACGGTCTTTCTTCATGGGGCGCGCCACAAAGCGCGATGCCCTCGCAGGATCGAGGGCGCCCTACCCTTCCTGAACGCGCCCTGAAGCCTGAATGATCGGGCAAGCTCCGTTGCGAAACATTCGCAGCTTCGATCCATGCGTTTCTCGTGATCGCCGATTCACGCGCAATGCTCCAACGCCTTGATCATGAGCATGCTCCTATCCGAAGACCGCATGCACTTTCGGGAACGTGCTCTGGCTTGCGCGATGCGTGCCCACTGGCGTAACAATGTGAACAAATTCGAACAAGAAGCCGATTGCATGCTTGCGTCGGCATCGTCCAGCGGCAGATTTCCGGGAGTTCCCCATGGCCTCCAACCCCTATGACGGCCCCGTCATCGATTCGCATCACCATCTGTGGGACCTGGGCATGGGTCGGCATCCCTGGCTGATGGAGCGCAAGCCGGACGGCGCCAACCGCGCCCGGATCGACCCGCTGGAGCGCAGCTTTCTCGTTGAGGATTACCTCGAAGCGGCGTCCGGGCAGGGGCTTGACGCGACGATCCATGTCGAGGCGAGCTGGGATCCCGAACACAGGGCCGAGGAAACCCGGTGGCTGGACACGCTCGACAGAGGGGTGGTGGCAAAATGGCACGTTTTCGGGCTCGACCTGTCCGCCCCCGATGCGGCCGAAGCCTTTGCGCGGGAAGCGGCGCATCCGCGCGCCGTGGGGCTGCGCGACATCGTCAGTTGGCATCCGGACCCCGACAGGAGCCTTGTCGCCCAGGAGGGCAGGATGTCCGATCCGGCCTGGCGCGATGGCCTGGGCTGCCTGCGCGGAACGCCAATCGTCTTCGAAATCCTGATGGCCCCCTGGCAGATGCGCGAGGCCCACGAACTTGCGGCCGACTATCCGGATGTGCAGTTTGTGATAAACCATTGCGGCAGCCCCATGGACCGCAGCGAGCAGGGCCTGGCGCTCTGGCGTGCGGGCCTGCGAAAGCTCGGGCGCGCGCGCAATGTGGCGCTCAAGGTTTCCAATCCGTTCGCCTACGACCATGACTGGACCTTGCAGAGCCTTCGGCCGATCGTCGAGCACTGCTTTGCGTGCTTCGGGCGCGACAGGGTGCTGTTCGGGAGCGATGCGCCCGTGGCCGGACGGCAAGCGTCTTACGGACGCATGATGGATGCCTTCAGGACGCTGACGGCGGACCTGCCGGCAGAAGATCAGCGCAAATACTTTTATGAAAACGCACGCCGTATCTACCGGCTCGACGAGGCGCGAGCCGATTGCTGAAGCTGGGACGATGTTCGATGCCCGCTTTGGGCTTGCCCCGGCGATGAGGCCGGCCAGCGCCGGCGCGCTTTCCGCCCGCGCCTTTCCTGCATGTCGGGTTTGGCCGGGCGTGAAGACGCGGCGGCGGCGGCGGTGCTTGCCGCCGATCTTGCTCGACTTGGCGAAGAAGCCGCCCGCGTGAGCCAGGCGGGATGAGCTTACCGCATCCGGCCGTGACGGCGGATGCGCTCGTCTCCGCGATCAGCTTTGGCGCCGGCATGGACAAATGCTCGTGCGTCTTCAGCGCCATCATGGTGGACGTTCACAACATGACTGCCGAACAGGCTGCATAGGCGCTTGCGCGCGAGCGGGGCGATCGGGATGCACGGGCCGTGGCGGAGGGGGCAGCGCGCGCAATATGCGTGCCCCCGCAGCGGGCGCCGAGATGCTCGCGCGCGATCCGCCCTCCTTCAGCCGCCGGCAGAACGCCATCGCGAGAATATTGCGCTGCCCAAGACGGTTTGACAGTGACATGCCACGTAGATGAATGATAGTTTTTGTTTGTTTTTGAATTCAAGTGTGAAACTGGTCGCGGATTTTGACGCCGCACGCCGCAAGGACCCGAACGAGGAGATGCGCTGAGATGATGTTCGATTTCTTGGGAAAGACGCCCAACGCCACGTATCGAGGCTTCGTGCGCACGGGCATGCGGAAGCGCGCGCGGGGCGGCCTTGGAGGCCAAGCTGCGCGGGAGCGTGCCCGCACAAGCAATCGAGGACCACATCTCGATACCTCATCGGGCCAGGTCGGCGCGCCCGAGGATATCGCCGCGCCCGTCGTCCCGCTCGCCTCGGGCGGGGCGCGGTTCATGGCCGGGCATGGGATCGACCTGACCGGCGGCGTCTATACCAGATGACGGCATCATCCGCCTCCAGCCGCTCAAATCCGCCCGGCGAGGCCAGTTCGGCGAGGCGGCCATCAGAGGACACAGCCATGATCTATTCCGGCATCAGCGATGCGGAGGCCCTGCAACTTCTCAAGCTCATTGTCGAGACACCGAGCATCAATCCCGCCTTCATGCAGCCGGGGGACAATCAGCGCCTGTTCGGCGAAGCGCGGATCGCGCGCGCGCTGGCGAACTGGTGCGCGCAGAGCGGGCTTGAGGCGGAGTTCGACGAAGCCCTGCCCGACCGGCCCAACCTGATCGTTCGCGCCAAAGGCGCGCGCAGCGGCCCGGCCATGCTCTGGGAAGGCCATCTCGATACCGTGCAGGTCACCGGCATGGCCGATCCCTTCACCCCCGTGCTCCGGAACGGGAACCTTTACGGCCGCGGCGCGGTCGACGACGGGGGATGCCTGGCCGCATTCCTGCTCGCCATCCGGACTTTTTCGTCCACCGCGCCGCCGGGGGATGTGACGTTCGTGGGCGCGGTCGACGAGGAATTCAACTACAAGGGCGTGCTGCACCATCTGGCGCGCGGCGAGCATGTCGCGCTGGGCATCGCCGGAGAGCCCACGAACCTTAGGGTCGTGCGTGCGTGCAAGGGCTGCGTGCGCTGGGAGGTGGAGATTTCCGGGCGCTCGGCGCACAGTTCCAAGCCCCATGAGGGCGCAAGCGCCATCATGGCAGGCAAGGCGCTGCTGGCCGCCTATGAACGCGAAATGGAAAAGCGCACCGAGGTGCATGCGCTGGTCGGCACCCCCACGCTGACCTGCACCGCGTTCCACGGCGGAGAAGGGCCCAATACCGTGCCCTCGAAGTCGGTATTGCGGTTCGACTACCGCTATCTGCCCTCCGAGGACGGCCTGGCCGTGTGGGCGCGCTTCCGCGACGTGGCACTGGAGGTGGCCGCAACCCGTCCGGGCATCGAGATGACCCTGCGGGAGCCCTTCGTGAATTCCTCGGCCATGGACGTTCCGGCCGATTCCGATATCGTCACCCGGATGGGCGCGGTCTGCGCCGCGCACGGGATCGAGGCCGAGGCGATCGGCGTGCCCTACGGGTCGGACGCGACCAAGATGTTCAACATCTCGGCCATCCCCACGATCGTCTTCGGACCGGGCAATATCGATCAGGCCCACGCAGTCGACGAGCACGTGGAAATCGCGCAGGTCACGAAGGCCGCGCGCATGCTTGTCGATCTGGCCCACGGGCTGGGATAGACCTTCGCGAAACCCTCGAAACGGAAGCGGGCCGCCCCAGAAAGGGGCGGGCCCGCTCGGCCCGCAATGGGTATGAGTGGCCCGATCAAGCCGGCAGAAAGGCGTCCGGCGATACCGGCCTGCCTGTTTTTGCGGCTTCGTCGCAGGCAAACAGGATCCTGTGCATCTCCCAGGCCCTGTCGAAGTCCGAATAGGGCATGGGCGTATCCTGGCGCAGATTGGCGAGGATGCGCGCGAACATGGGAACGAACATGTCGTGCTTGATGTCGCCCGCATCGCTGATCGAGCGTGTGGCGAGGGTCGACCAACCCTTTGCGTCGAGGCCGGCGACCATGTTGCGCGAGTGGATTCTCGTGTCGATCAGCGAGCCTTCGGACCCGACCAGCATATTGCGCCAGCAATAGGGGTGGAGACTGTCCAGGCATGAGGTGACCTGGCCGATCCCGCCATCCTCGAACCGGAGCAGATTGACCTGGGTCGCCTTGTACTCAAGTGGCGCGAAATGGTGTGATTTTGAATGGGTGTCGAGCGCGACGACCTCGGCGATCCTGCGCCCTTCCATGATGTTCATCATCATCATGAGCGGATGGCAGCCGCAGAACAGCATGGACGAGCCTCCGATGGCTTTCGTCTTGGCCCACCAGTGCTGGGGCGTCCAGACGCCGATGCCGTTATAGTATTCGATCTGGGCCAGGTGCACCTCGCCGAGATAGCCTTTCCTGACCGCGTCGATGGTGGTTTCGAGCTGGCCGTAGTGAAACTCCTGGAAGCCCGCAAATGCCCGGATACCGGCGTCCTTGACCGCCTTGCGCGCCGCGAGCAGCTCTTCGACCGTAAGGCAGATGGGCTTTTCGATCAGAAGGTGCAGGCCGCGGCCGGCGGCTTCGATGAGATAGTCGGCGTGGGTATCGTGCAGCGTGCAGATGCTGGCGAAGTCCGACTCCACCGTGTCGAGCATCCGGCGATAGTCGCCGAAGACGGGCACATCCGGCCCGCACAGCGCCGCAATGTCGGCGGCCTCATGGTCCGGCCGCAGGGAATAGACCCCCACGATCTGGACATTGTCCAGGGCCTTCCACGCGCCGGCATGGCACCGGCCGGCCTCGCCGAAGCCAGCGATTGTGACGCGGAGCGGGGCGTTGGGATCCGTTGCCGGCATCTATGTTGCCGCCTTCGGACGCTTGGGGATGGCGCGTTCGGTCTGCGGATCGAAGAAATGGGCGACGTCCGCATCGAAACGGGCATGGATGGTCGAGTCGATCCCGGCGGCAACCCCCGGCGCTGCGACGACCCGGATGCGCTTGCCGTCTGGCCCGTCGCAGACCACGATGGCCTCATTGCCGAGCTGTTCGATGGCATAGACCTTGAGCGGGACGCTTTGGGGGCTTGCCTCGCACAGTTCCATGAGATGTGCCCGGATGGCGAGCACGACCTTGGCGCACGGCTCAAGACGAGCGGCGTGTCCGGTGAGCGGCATGCGCATATGGGCATTGGCGAAGATCTTGCCCGTTGCGGTTTCCTCGATGGCGCCTTCGATGAAATTCATCGGCGGAGCGCCGACGAACCCGGCGACGAACAGGGTCTGGGGCTCGTTATAGATCTCGATCGGCGAGCCGATCTGCTCCAGCCGCCCATGGCGCATGACCCCGATCCGGTCGCCCATGGTCATGGCCTCGACCTGATCGTGGGTTACGAAGATCATGGTGGTGCGCAGGTGCTTTTGAAGGTTGACCAGTTCGGAGCGCAAGGAGAGACGCAGAGCGGCGTCCAGGGCCGACAGCGGCTCGTCGAGCAGGAAGCAGTCGGGCTGGCGCACGATCGCCTTGGCCGTCGCCACACGCTGGCGCTCGCCCCCGGACAGGTGGGCGGGCAGCTTGTCGAGCAGATGGGTGACGTCCACGGTGGCGGCGGCATCGGCGACGCGCTTGTCGATTTCGGCGGCCGAGAGCTTGGTGCGCTTGAGGCTCATGCGGATGTTCTTGCGCGCCGTCAGGTGCGGATAGAGCAGCGATGACTGGAAGACCATGGCGACGTTGCGATCGAACGGCGCGATGCCGGTGACATCCTTGCCGTCGAACAGGATCTGCCCGCTGGTTGCGTGCTCCAGCCCGGCGATCATGTTCATGGTCGTGGACTTGCCGCACCCCGAGGGGCCGAGCAGAACCAGAAGCTCGCCATCCTCGATGGTCATGTCCAGTCCCTTGACCGCGTGATGCTCACCAAAGGACTTGTTTATGTTTTTGAGTTCTATGCCTGCCATCGGGGTGGGTGTTCCTTCTCGATCAGACGAGGTTCATTTCCGCAATGTGGCGTTGCAGGAAGAAGGCGATGAAAAATGGCGGGAGCAGGCTGATGAGCAGGCTGGCCGCAAGATGGGCCGGCTCGGGAACCTGGAAGAGGAACCCGGACATCGCCGCGGGCAGGGTGACGGCCTGTGAACCGGTCACCAGAACCTGGGCATAGACATATTCGTTCCAGGCGAACAGGAAGGCGATCAGCGCGGCCACCAGAACGCCGCTGCGCGCCATGGGCACTATGATGCGCGCGAAGGTGTAGAGCCGCGAGAAGCCATCGATCCGGGCGAGTTGCTCGATGGGCGGCAAGTTTCGGAAGAACCCCATCAGCATCCAGACCACGATCGGAATGGTGATGGTCAGCGTGACGATCACAAGGCCGGTGATCGTACCCACGAGTTGGAGCCGCACATAGAGCGCATAGAAGGGAATGAGCGTGGATACCGGAGGCAGGGACACCGAGAGCAGGATGGCCGCCAGAAGCTTGCCCCTGCCCGCAAATTCGAGCCGCGCGAAGACATAGGCGACCGGCATGACCACGAACATGGTGATGGTGGTGACGATGAGCGACACGATCAGACTGTTGCGCAGCCCCAGCATGATCTGGCGCGCCTGCCCGGACGCCGGGATGACCGTTCCGTCGGCCAGGGTGTAATCGAAGCCAAAGATGTTGAAGAAGGAGGCAAGCTGGGGCGCGGGAGGAAACGCCAGTGGAGGAAAGCTTGCGATTTCGGACTTGGTCATGAACGCATACTTGACGGTCCAGTACATGGGCAGGAAGGTCCAGAGCAGCGCGACCGCGACAGCAAGGATCAGCCAGATGGAGAATCTCTGCCGGCTCATCGGCGTGAAACCTTTCGTCCCCAGAAGAAGAACAGCGCTCCGGTCATCGCCAGGATGAGCAGCAGCAGGAAGAAGCTCATGGCCGCGCCGTAGCCCAGGTTCAGGTTCACGAAGCTGATGCGATAGATGAGGTAGGTCAGGACCGAGGACGCATTGCCAGGGCCGCCCTGGGTCTGGGTGAAGATGAAGTCGAACGTCTTGAGCGCCAGCACCGTCAAGATGCATGAGAAGACGAACAGGGTGAAGCGCAGCGGCGGCAAGGTGACGTGCCAGAACCGCTCGAACCGGTTCATGCGGTCAAGCTCGGCGAGGTGGTAGAGGCGCTTGGGAATTGTGAGCATGTTGGCCAGAAGGAAGAAGGCGACCAGGGGCGCCATGTTCCAGGCGTTGCCGAATGCAAGATATTCGATGACCCAGTTCGCCGAGATGAAGTTTATGTCCTGTTCAAAGCCCAGAGCGTTGGCGAGAGCGGTCCCGACACCGGTCTGGCCGCGACCGAGATAGGCAAAGAAGATACCGGTGCCGTAGGGCGAGACGGCCCAGGGCAGGATGATCAGCGCGCGCAGCCATGTCCAGCCGGGAGGCAGGTCGCGCAACACGATCGCCAAGCCGAGCCCGATGAGCAGGCCCAGCAGCACCGTTGCGACGGTGAAATGAACCGTTAGGCCAAGCGCCCTCCAGAACGCGTCGTCGCCGAGCACCTCGGCATAGTTCTCGAAACCCACGAACTGGGCCGAATATCCGCCGAAAAAGCGGATGTCGTGGACGCTCATATAGAACGCATAGCCGAGGGGGTAGGCGACGACCACGAGCAGAAACAGCAGCACAGGCACCGTGACCGCCAGCGCGAACTGCAGATCGGAGAGTTCGCGTCGCGGTCTTGCCGTGCCATGCGGGGTGGGTTCGGAGGAGCGAGGCGGCCTTGCCGACGATCCATTCATATCCGAGGCCTTTGCAATCGACTGTCAGCCTTTAGGAAAAACGCCCGCCGCCCTTGCGGACCCTTCGCGCTGAAAACGGCGACAGGACGGGTATCTTCCCGTCGCCAAACAGGAAACGGCTCCCGGCCGCGAGTGCACGACCGGGAGCGGCGTGGCTCAGCCGCTAGAGGCCGTATCGCTCATTAAGGCGCTCGATCTTGGCATTTGCCTCGTTGATCACTTCCTCGACGGGCAGGTCGTCCTGAAGGAAGGCGAACAGCTTGTCGCGCAGCCAGGAATTGAATTCCTCGGCCCAGACCACGCTCCAGATCCCGGTCGGAAAGTCGCTCGTTGCATAGATGTCGAGCAGTGTCTGGTAGTCTTCAGGGCGCGCAACCGAACTCTGGATGACCTGGCGGGCCTTGTCGCTCTCCATGACCGAACGATAGGCCGAAAACAGCATGTTCTCCTCCAGCCAGCGCTTGGCGACGGCATGTTCGCCGTCCTCGTTCTTGTAGCCATACCAGGATATGAAGCTCATGACGTCCTGGGTGTGCTCGTCGGAGCGATCGCGGCTTGTCATCATATACATGGCGCTGTCGATCATCCCCCAGCTCTGCTCCTGGGCGTACAGGGGAATGATGTTGCCGGCAACGGCGGCAGACTGGCCGGGGTCGTTGAAGGTCTTGACGTCGTAGATCTGCTGGGGGCTGAAGACGTAGCGTCCCGAGCGGAACGCATTGATGAACGCAGCCTCATTGTAGGAGAGCACTTCCTCGGGCACCAGGCCGGAGTTCCAAAGCCGCTTCCAGTCCGCCAGCGTCTCGCCGGCCGGACCGTCGACCGTAAGCATCGGCGCGTGGGTCTCGGCGTCTGCGAAAACACCGCCGCGGTTCATCACCTCGAACACAAAGCCCCAGGATATGCCGAAATATTCGGCGAACCAGTGAGGCAGATAGGGCGTTTCGACGCCCGCCTCATTGAGGGCATAAACCATCTCGTAAAGTTCCGGCCAGGTGCCGGGCAGATCCTCTTCGGAGAAGCCGGCCTCCTCGATCGTTTCAATGTTGGCCAGAAGCGTGCCGCGCACCGACACAAAGTAACTCAGCCCGAGCAGCTCGCCATTATGGGTCCATGCATCCCGGATGTTGGGATACATGTCGGCGATGATTTCTTCGGCGTTGGGCAGGGCGCTCGCGGGGGTGATCCAGCCGCCCTCGAAATAGCGGACGGCGCTCGAAGGGTTGGCGTAGAGAACGTCAAGCTCACCGCCGGCGATCAGCTGCTGCTCCATGATGGCGGGGTAATCGCCGGTCACGGTCGCATAGTCGACATTGCCGCCCATCGTCTCGTTGTAGATGTCGACATTGCCCTGGACCACATCGGTCCGGAACTGCCAACCGCGGAAATAGACGTTTTCGTCGGTGATGGCTTCGAAACTGTCCTGGGCGGAGCTGTCCTGAGCGGAGGCCGCCATGACCCCGAGGCCGCCAGCGATCACCGCCGCGGCCAGCATGCCCTTCAGTGCCGTGGCGGACCCGAGAATGGACCGCCCGCCGGCAAACCTCTTGATATCGCGTGTCATCTCCGTGCGCTCCCTTCGCCGATGTTCCGCTTGACCTCCCGATGCGGGGACCGGTCGGATACATAAGTTTGTCAGTCTAATTGTTCTTATATGTTCAAATAAGAAGCGCGAATGTGCGACTCGTCAAGGGGGGCGCGGCGAATTTTTCCCCCATGGCGTGCAGAAGCCCCGGACCGCCTGGGTTTTGTCGTTTGAAAAGTCAGAATATCCGCCATGTTTCGCTTGGTCCTCCCAGTCTCACCGACGTCTGGAGGCGACCTCTTCTCCGACTTGAAACCTGAAAAAATGAGCATGGCGGCTGGCACGCGCGGATTCGGACGGTGCCGTATCGAGTGGATTTTTTGGCGCTTTTAGTTAGGAAATGTTCATTATAGGGTGCCACTGAAGCTGACCGGGAGCGGACAAGGAGCGCACCGAAATGAGGACAATCAGGCTTGGCATCGTGGGTGCCGGTTTTATGGGCCAGCTGCACGCCCGGTCGGCCAGGGGGCTGGAGACGGCCAATCTGACGGCGATTGTGGACATGAATGCCGAGCTCGGCGCGGATGTGGCGGCCCGCTTCGCAGCGGCGCACCACCGGGACGTCGACGCCGCGCTCGCGGCCGATGCGGCCGACGCCTATATCGTGGCGCTACCCGACACGTTGCACAGGGACGTGACCGTACGGCTGCTTGAGGCCGGCAAGTCCGTGCTGGTGGAAAAGCCCATGGCCCATACCCTGGAGGACGCCCGGCCGATGGCGCGGGCCGAGCGGAGCGGCGGCCGGCTGATGGTGGGCCAGATCCTGCGGTTCGATCCGCGCTACAATCAGGCGGCCCAGGCGGTGCGCAACGGCGAGATCGGGGAACCGCTGCACGGCGCGGCCGGCCGGTTCACCAATTTCGAGCTGGGCCTGCGCATGAACGGCGGGTCCTCGGTTTGCTTCTATCTTGGGGTCCATGACGTCGACGCCCTGCAGTGGATCAGCGGCCAGACCATCACGCACGTGTTTTCACGGCCCGTATCCAAACGGATGCCCAAGCACGGCATCCGGTCCGAGGACGCTTATTTCACCACCTGCGAGATGAGCTCGGGCATGGTCGGCCAGCTCTATTTCGGCTGGACGCTGCCCAAGGGAATTCCGACGGGCCTGTGGGCGCGCACCGAGGTGATCGGGACCGAGGGGACGATCGACCTTGACGTTCGCGACAGCGGGCTGCGCATGCTGGCGGGCGGCGGCTGGTCGCTGCCCGACGGCATGCACTGGCCGGAAGTCAATGGCCGGATCATGGGCGACCTTTATGAAGAGCAGCGTCATTTCGTGCAGGCGGTGCGCGAGGATCTCGACTTCGTCGTGCCGACGTCCGACGCGCTGCGCAACGTGGCGGTCAACGACGCGATCCTGCGGTCGGTCCGATCCGGTCATCTCGAAGAGGTCGAAGGCTGGGACATCTGACCGGCAAGGGCCTGCGCCCCGTATCCTCGCCGGCGGAGTTCAGCCCACAGATTCCGATTGCCGCGCGGGCCTTGCCAGGATGAGCTGCACGCCAGCGGCCTCAAGCGCTGCGGTCACCGGCGGCGAGGGCGGCGCGTCGGTCACGATCGCATCGATGAAATCGAAGCCGGAAATCTGAACGAGCGAGGTCTGGTCGAATTTCGAGCTGTCGGCCAGAACGACACGCTTCTTGGCGCGTTCGATATAGGCGTGCTTGAGTTCGATCTCCTCGAAGGCGAAGTCGAAAATGCCCTGGGGCGAGAGCGCCGAAACCCCGAGAAACGCAATGTCGAACCAAAGGCGCCGGACCTGATCGACGGCCACGGGGCCGCACAGCGACATCTGCTTTTGCCGCACGCGTCCGCCCAGAAGATAGATCTCGGCCTGGCTCTGGCCCATCAGGGCCGCAACCCGCAGATTGTTGGTGAAGACACGGATGTCGGCCTGCTCGGCCAGCAGCGCAGCCAGTTCGTAATTGGTGGTGCCGACGTCCACCGCCACGGCCTGTCCGGCGCCAACCAGGCCCATCGCCTCGCGGGCGATGGCGGCCTTGGCGGCGCGGTTGGCTTTGCGGCGCTCGTCGAAGAATCGCTCGTCGGAAGCAAGGCGCATGTCGCCTTGGGCCTCCAAGACAGCGCCGCCATGGGTGCGCTGGATATAGCCGCGCGCCTCAAGCTCGGACAGATCGCGGCGGATGGTCATCTCCGAGACGTCGAACTCGGAGGCAAGGGCCGTGATCGACATCGAGCCGTTCCGCTGAATCAGTTCTTCGATCCGCGCCTTGCGCACGCGGCCGATCAGCCTGCCGGACGCGGTGCGGGCCCTCAGCTCGTTATCGGTCGTCCTTTTTCTGCGCATCGCAAACCCCACCCGGCAGATGCCTGTCTCGGCGCGCCGGCCGCGCCTCGCCGCTTCGTCCGCTCATACCGTACCGGGCGTTCTTGCGCCAAGCCCGGGAATATGTTGTGGTCAAACAAAATAAAACAAGTTCAATGAGAATCAAACATGCGTGCATTCAAGGGCCTCAACGTCGGAAAGGCCGGGCCAGGAGCGAGACCTCTTGGTCGCCATTGCATCGCCGGCCAGTGGGAAACGGGAAGCGGCGATGAGGTGCTGGAGATCGCCAGCCCCTCCACGGGCGATGCGTTGGGCGCCGTCGCGCTCGGCATGACGAGCGGTCACGGCCGCACCGGTGGACGGCACACGCTGCGCGCGATGTGCGACCTCAAGACGATCACCTTTCACATCGGAGAATGACCATGAGCGCGCAGGCGCCCAAGCTGTCGCTGGCCATGATCGAGGAGGCGGCCGATCGCATCCGTCCCCATATCCGGCGCACGCCGTCCATCGCCGTGGCGCATGCGCGTGACCGGCCGGTCGGCAACCCGATTTTCCTCAAGCTCGAATGCCTGCAAGCGACCGGAGCCTTCAAGACGCGCGGGGCGATGAACCGGCTCCTGACCACGCCGCGCGAGACGCTGGTCCATGGACTGGTCACCGCCTCTGGCGGCAATCACGGCATGGCGGTGGCGCGGGCGGCGCTGGTGGCCGGGGTCAAGGCGAAGGTGTTTCTGCCGCCCCAGGCTTCCCCGGCCAAGCTCAAGGCCCTCAAGGAATGGGGGGCCGATATCGAGGTGGTCGGCGAGCGCTGGGACGATGCCGACACGACGGCACAGTCCTATGCCGAGCGGACGGGCGCGATCTATTTCCATCCGTTCAAGGATGTCGAGGTGATCGCGGGCCAGGGGACGGTGGCGCTTGAAATGCTCGAAGACGTGCCCGATGCGGATGTCTATCTGGTCGCCATTGGCGGGGGCGGCTTGATTGCCGGGCTTTCGAGCGTGGTCAAGGCGCGCAACCCCGGAGCGCGGGTGATCGGCATTGAGCCGGTGGGAAGCCCGACGCTGCATGCGAGCCTGGCCGCCGGAGGGGTGGTCACGCTGGAGGGCACCTCGACGCGCGTGGCCACCATGGCCTGCGGCCGTACCGACGAGGCGGTCTACGAGGTCATTGCGCGCAATGTCGAGCAGGTCGTGCTGGTCGAGGACGACGATCTGCTGGAGGCGGCGCGCTGGGTGCTGTCGGAGTTTGCCATCCGCGCCGATCTCAGCGCGGCGGCGGCGATTGCGGCGCTCAGACGGGGCGAGATCGATCTGGCGCCCCACGAGACGATTCACACGCTGGTCTGCGGAGCCGACGACGCCGCGCTGTAAGGCCCTCGGCGCGATCATCGTTCCGGGCGGACAGCGCGGACCCAAAGCGCGCCCCGCCAATCGGCTTGCCTTCACACCTCGGCCAAGGCACTGATGGCTTGGACCGCTCCATGCCCGAGAACCGCCCATGGCCCGCAAGCCCGCGCTGACCGCAGACAAGCTGAAAGAGCTCGGCGTCGACAAGCTCGCGCAACTGGTTCTCGGCGAGGCCGAGCGGAACGCGGGCTTCCGGCGACAGGTCAAGGCCGCACTGGCAGGCAAGGCCGGTCCCGAGGCGATCGCGAAACTGATTGACCGGCGGCTTTCCGGGCTGGAACGCGCGCGCAGCTTCATCGACTGGGACAAGGCAAGCGCCGTTCGCGACGATCTGCGCAGCCTGACGGACACCATCGTCGCCGAACTCGGGGCCGCCTCGCCGACGCTGGCAATGGACCGCGTGCTGCGCTTGGTCGCCACGCATGAACGGGTCTTCGAGCGCGTCGACGATTCGTCGGGCCACGTTCAGGACGTCTACTGCCAGGCAATCGCCGCCGTCGGCGAGCTGGCACAGAGACTGGACCGATCCGAGGCCGACATCCTGCCCGGCAGGATCATGGCGGCGCTCGGCGAAAGCGCGCACGGCTATCTGGTCGACATGACCGAGGCCGTCGCGCCGCATCTGTCCCAGGCGACGCTCGCCCGATGGGATGCCGAACTGGACGCGGCCATCGCGCAAAGGCAGGCCGAGGAAGCAACGCGCACATCCGATCGCCGGTTTTATCCCATGACCTCGCAATTGAACCGTATGCGCCAGATCATCGCGCAGGCACGCGGCGATATCGACCTCTTGATCGGGTTGGAAACGAAAAAGCCTGCCCATATGCGGGATACGCTCGGCATGGCGGCACGGCTTTTGGAGGCGGGGCGCGCGACCGAGGCGCTCGCATGGGCGCGCAAACCGGGCCGGCGCCCGCTTGGTGAGAGAGACGGAAACGGCAATTCCCCGCAGCGAGCCGGCCTTGAGGCGCAGATCCTCGAAGCGCTTGGCGACAAATCCGGCGCGCAGGCGCTGCGCTGGCGCTGTTTCGAGGCCGGCCTGTCCGCCGACATGCTGCGCCCATACCTCAAGGGCCTGCCCGATTTCGAGGATGTCGAGGCAGAAGAGCGCGCCCATGCGCTGGCGCTCGGTCATGCCGACCCGGACGCGGCGTTGCAATTCTTCCTCGACTGGCCACGCCTCGATCTTGCCGCCAGGCTGATCGTTGCGCACCACCGTCGCTGGGACGGCAGGGACTGGCATGTCCTGCCGAAGGTCGCAGGCGTGCTGGAGCACGAATACCCGCTGGCGGCGACGATCCTCTATCGGGCGCTGTTGGACGACATTCTCGCCCGGGCGCGGTCCAAGGCCTATGGGCACGGTGCGAAGTATCTGAAGCAACTGACCGGTCTTGCCAAGGACATGGACGCCGATCCCGCCCGGCCTCCGGGCCTGGTCGATCATGCCACCTATCTCGCCGGGCTGAAGACGGCCCATCCGCGCAAAGCCGGCTTCTGGGGGCTGGTCGGTTAGATCATGATCCGGGAAGGGCGATCATGCGAGATGGCGCTATGTGGCTGCTCAAGCTGATCCTCGTTCTCGCCGTGGCCTACGCCGCCATTGTCGCGATGATGTATGCCGCGCAAACCCGGATGCTGTTTCCCACCGGAATGGCGGCGGCGGGCGCTCCGCTTCTGCCGCCGTCCGCGGTCCGGCTTGAGGTCGGGACGCCGGACGGCGAGCGTCTCCACGGCGTGCACATCGCGTCGGCGCAGGCTCCTTCCGGCGAGCGGTTGGCGGTGCTGGGGTTCGGCGGCAATGCCTGGAACGCGGAAGCGCTGGCCGTCTATCTTCATGGGCTGTTTCCCGACGTCGATGTGGTCGCCTTCCATTACCGGGGCTATCGGCCGAGCACCGGCCGGCCCAGCGCAGCCGCCTTGCTGGCGGACGCGCCGGTCGTCCACGATCATGTCGCCGCGACCCTGGGAACGGACCGGATCGTCGCCGTCGGGTTCAGCATCGGTTCGGGCGTCGCCGCCCATCTCGCCAGCCGCCAACCGCTTGCCGGCCTGATCCTGGTGAGCCCGTTCGATTCGCTGGAAGCGCTGGCGCGCGGGCTTTACCCATGGGCGCCGGTGCGATGGCTGTTGCGCCATCGCATGTCTCCCGCCGACGATGTGCGCGGCCTGACCACGCCGATCGCGCTGATCGCCGCCGGGCGCGACACCATCATTGCGCCCCGGCGCACCGAGGCGTTCCGGCGGGCGGTTCCAGTTCCTGTTCTCGACCGCACGATCTCTGGCGCGGGCCATAACGATCTCTACGGGCGACCAGACTTTCAAACGGCGATGGCCGAGGCGCTGGCGCGGATCGGTTCGACGACGACCGACTGATCCGAACGGACCCACAAGTCGACCATGCGGACGGGCGAGCAAGCCGTCCGACCATGACCGGCGCAGCGGGCGGCGCGGTCGTGTCGGGAGAGCCCGTGCGAGCCCCTATGCCGTCGTTTTTTAGCATAGATAAAAGAGCGCTTGACTCCAGGCCGATTGGGCGCCACGATTTTAGTCATACTATAATCGGGATGGAGATCCGGGTGGCCGGAAAAACTGTCCAGCCGACATTGGACGACGAAACCGGAGCGGCGCCTGAAGATGGCGCCGGCGATCCGCTCGGTCAGCGGTTGCGCAAGCGGCGCAAGGCCCTGTCGCTGACGCTCAAGCAGGTGGCCGATGGCGCCGGGCTTTCCGTGGGGTTCATTTCCCAGGTCGAGCGCGGGCTGACGGCGCCGTCCCTGTCCTCGCTGGTGTCGATCTCGCGGGTCCTCGACACGCAGATCTCGACCTTTCTGGAGCAGCCCGCGTCCGACGCCAGCCACACGCGGCACGAACGGCGCCAGACCTATTCGATCGAGGGGCACCAGATCTCCTATGAGCGCGTCTCGGCCTCCTTTCCGGGCCAGCAGATGCATTCGGTGATCATACGCATGCCGCCCGGCTACCGTTCGGAGCCGATCGCCCATGAGGGCGAAGAGATGGAATTCATTCTTGAAGGTTCGGTGACTTCCGAACTCGAAGGCGAGACGGTCGTGCTGCGGGTGGGCGACAGCGTCCACTATCCATCCACCAGGCGGCACGGCCTTTGGAACCATACGGAACGGGAAGCGGTGGTCCTATGGGTCGGAACCATGGATCTGTTCGGCGAACATGCCGAACACGCCGCGCAGGCCGCCGGACGACCGGCGGACAACGACAAGAAGCCGGAATGAGACGCGCGGGCACACTTGCAGCAGGAGGCACATTGATGACCGGAATGACCAAATCACTCGCAGCGGCGCTGCTTGCCGCAACAACCATGGCCAGCGGATTGAACCCCGGCCAAGCGGGCGGCGTGTTGCGGCTCGACGAAGTCGCCGTCGGCGAGCTCGATCCGGGCAAGGCGTCCGACTATGCGGACTCGATCCTCATGTTCAACGTCTACGACACGCTCGTCATCCCCAATCAGGGCGGACCGGGCCACCAGCCGCACCTGGCCGAAAGCTGGGAGCAGGACGGCAACAGCTTCACCTTCAGGCTGCGCGACGACGTCACCTTTCACAGCGGCAATCCGATGACCGCAAAGGACGTGGTCTTCTCGCTCGATCGCATGAACGCGCTCGGCCAGGGGCTGTCCTATCTGTTCGGCGACGTCGAGGGCGCCGAGGCGGTTGACGCGCACACGGTCCGCTTCACCCTGTCACAGCCCTACGCGCCGTTCATCGCCGCCCTGGTGCGCCTGCCGATCGTCGACAGGCAGGCGGTGATGGACAATCTGGGCGAAGGCGATGGCGAGATGGGCGACTGGGGCTCGGCCTATCTGTCCGCCAACTCGGCCGGCACCGGCGCCTACAGGGTCGTCTCGCACAATCCCCAGGAAGAGACGGTCATGCAGATGAACGCCGACTATTTCCTGGGCGTGCCCGAGGCCGCGCCCGACACGGTGCGCCTGCGCTACAGCCTGGAGGCGGCGACCGTGCGCACGCTGATCGCCCAGGGCGAACACGACATCGCCTCGCAATGGCTGCCGCCGGAGGTGATCCGCGCGCTGCATGGCGGCGGCGCGCAACTGTTCACCGAAAGCGGCACGGGCGCGTTCTACGTCAAGATGAACACCACCAAGCCGCCGCTCGACGACATCAATTGCCGGTTGGCGCTCGCCCATGCGTTCGACTACGAGGCCGCGCTCCGGATGACCGCGATCACCGAAGACGTCGCCCAGGGCACACCGTCGACTGGCGCCATTCCCGTCGGCATGTTCGGCGCAAATCCGCCCGACCAGGCCTTGTCGCGCGATCTGGAGGCCGCCAGGGCATATTTCGCCGACTGCCGGTACGGGCCGGACGATTTCACGCTGGAGATTTCCTGGATCGCCGAGGTGCCGATCGAGGAGCGGTTCGCGCTGCTCATGCAGGCCAACTTCGCCGAACTGGGCATCGATTCCGAAATCATCCGCCTGCCCTGGGCGCTGTTCTCCGAGCAGGTCTCCTCGCCCGAGAACACGCCGCACCTGTCGCAGCTCTTCGTCAACGCGGTGACCGGCGATCCCGATACGCTGCTGTTCGGCCAGTATCACGCCTCGGCCGCCGGAACATGGCAGTCGCCGGAATATCTCGACGACGCCGAGGTGGACCGCCTGCTCGAAGCCGGCCGGACCGCCGAGACGCCGCAGGCGCGCCAGAAGGCCTATGCCGCGCTGAACGACCGGCTGATGGAGATCATGCCGACCATATACGGCTATGACCGGCAATCGGTGTTCGCGGCCAGCGCGCGGGTGACCGCGCCGGCGCTGACCGATCCGGAATTCGCCTTCGGTCTCGACGGCATGGGCTTTTCCTTCCGGCTGATGGAAGTGGCCGACTGACACGATCGGCGCGGGCGGCGACCTGCCGCCGCCCCGCCCCGCCCGAGGTTTGCCGAATGCATGCCGTCCTCAACCTGCTCGCCAAGCGCCTGGCGATGGCGCTGATCGTCCTGGTCGGCGTCTCGATTCTGATCTTCGTCATCGCGCGGGTGATCCCCGGCGACCCGGCGCGGATCGCGCTCGGGCCGAACGCGACGCCCGAGCAGGTCGCCGACCTGCGCGCCGATTTGCATCTCGATGAACCGATCCTCGTCCAGTATGGCTACTTCGTCGCCGACGTTTTGCGCGGCGATCTGGGCCTGTCGCTCTACACCAACCGCCCGGTCACCGCGGACATCGCGCAATTTCTGCCCGCAACGCTCGAACTGGTGCTGGTCGCGGGCCTGATGATGGTCGTCTTCGGCCTTCCGCTCGGCATCTGGTCGGCGCGCTATCGCGGCAGGTGGGCCGACAATCTGATCCGCCTGATCGCGCTGCTCGGCGTCTCGGCGCCCAGTTTCGTCTGGGCGGTGATCCTGATGCTGCTGTTTGCCTTCTACCTGCCGCTGTTTCCGATCGCCGGCCGCATCTCGACCGAATTCGCCATCGATCCCGTCACCGGGTTCCTGCTGGTCGACACGCTGGTCGCCGGCAATCTTCGCGCCTTTGCCGATGCCGCATGGCACATCGCCCTGCCCGCCTTCGCGCTGGCCTTGTCCGGGATCGGCCAGGCCGCGCGGCTGACCCGCGCCAACATGGTCGAGACCTATGACCGGCCCTATATCGAAATGGCGCGCGCCTACGGCTTTTCGGAGCGGCGCATCGCCAACCGCTACGCCTTCAAGCCCTCGCTGATCCCCTCGCTGACGATCATCGGGCTCGATTTCGCCGCGATGCTCGGCAACGCCTTTCTGGTCGAGGCGATCTTCGCCTGGCCGGGCCTGTCGCGCTACGGCGTGCAGGTGATCCTGCGCAAGGATCTCAACGCCATCGTCGGCACCGTGCTGGTCATCTCGGCGACCTTCCTGATCGTCAACATCATCGTCGACCTTCTGATCGCCTTCATCAATCCGCGCATCCGCCATTCGCAGAGGCCGGCATGAGACGGACGCTCTCGATCCTGATGGCCAACCCGCTGTCGCTCGTCGGCCTGGTGCTGATCGCGCTCGTCGTGCTGGCGGCGGTGTTCGCCGATTTCATCGTGCCGTTCCCCGACCATCGCGGCGCGGTGGTCGACTTCGCCAACTTCAACCAGCCGCCGCAATGGCCCTACATCTTCGGCACCGACCTGGTCGGCCGCGACCTGTTCAGCCGCATCGTCTATGCCTATCGCATCTCGCTGATCCTGGGCGTGACGGTGCTGGCGATCGCCGTGCCGGTCGGCGTCACCGTCGGGCTGGTCGCCGGCTATCTGGGCGGCTGGACCGAATATGTCCTGATGCGGCTGACCGACGTCTTCCTGTCGATCCCGCCGCTGGTGCTGGCGATGTCGATCATGGGCGTGCTGGAACCGACGCTGACCAACGGCATGCTGGCGGTCACCGCGATGTGGTGGCCGTGGTATGCGCGGCTCGTCTACAACATCACACGCGGCGAGCGCGAGGAAGGCTATGTGCTCGCCGCCGAGGTGATCGGCGCGTCCAGGGGACACGTCATCTTCCGCGAGATCCTGCCCAATTGCGTGCCGGCGATCATCACCAAGATGACGCTCGACATGGGCTTCGTCATCCTGATCGTGTCGTCGCTGTCGTTCCTGGGTCTGGGCGTGCAGCCACCGACGCCGGACCTGGGGTCCATGGTCGCCGCCGGCGCCACCTACCTGCCCGACAGTTGGTGGCTGACCGTTTTTCCCGGCCTTGCCATCCTGGTCGCGGTGTTCGGCTTCAACCTCGTCGGCGACGCGCTGCGCGACATTCTGGGAGCGGACCAGTGACCGCGCCGACGCTCGCCATCGAGGATTTGCGGCTGGCCTTCAGGGGCCATGCCGGACCGACACAGGTGCTGCACGGCATCTCGCTCGATGTCCGGCCCGGCGAACGCGTCGCCCTTGTCGGCGAGAGCGGTTCGGGCAAGTCGGTCACCGCGCGCATCGTGCTGGGCCTTTTGCAGGAGCTGCGCGCGGCGCGCATTGGGGGGCGCGTCCTGTTCGAGGGCACCGATCTTGGAACGCTGACGCCGGCCGCGCGCCACGCGCTGCGCGGCACGAAGATGTCGATGATCTTCCAGGACCCGACATCCTCGCTCAATCCGGTGTTCCGCATCGGCGACCAGTTCCGCGACGTGCTGCGCCGCGCCGCGCCCGGCATCGGGCGCGCGGACGCCGATGACCGCGCCGCCGCCATTCTGGCCGAAGTGTCGATCCACGACGCCGGCCGCGTGCTCGATGCGTTCCCGTTCCAGCTTTCGGGCGGCATGAACCAGCGGGTGATGATCGCCATGGCGCTGGCCAACGAGCCCGCTTTGCTGATCGCCGACGAGCCGGGCACCGCGCTCGACGTCACCGTGCAGGCGCAGACGCTGCATCTGATGCGGCGGCTCGTCGCCGAGCACCGTACGGCGGTGCTGTTCATCTCGCACAATCTGGGCGTGGTGCGCGAATTCGCCGACCGCCTGTACGTCATCTACAAGGGCCGCATCGTCGAGCGGGGGCCGACGGGCGCCGTCTTCGCCGATCCGCGCCACCCCTACACCCGCGCGCTGATGGCGGCCGTGCCGCACCTGACCGGCGGCGGCATCCCGGACATCGCCGAGGCGTCGCCGGACTTCGCCGCGCCCCTGATCGATCACGGAGCATCGGCATGAGCGCGCCGATCCTGGACATGCGGCAGGTCTCCAAGACCTTCGGGGCGGGCGCGCGCGCCGTGCGGGCGGTGCAGTCGGTCAGCTTCGCCGTCGCGCAAGGCGAATGCCTGGCGATCGTCGGCGAATCCGGGTCGGGCAAGTCGACGCTCGCCAACATGGTGCTGGGCATCTATCCGCCGACGTCCGGCGAGATCGTGCTCGAAGGCGAGACCCTGCCAGCGCGGCGCAGGCCGGCGCATCGCCAGGCGATCCAGCTCGTCCAGCAGAACCCGCTGTCCTCGCTCAACCCCAAGCGCTCCATCGGCGCGACGGTCCGGCTGGCGCTCGACGTGCACGGGATCGGCGCGCCCGGCGCGCGTGCCGGCATGGTCGGCGCCCTGCTTGAGGAGGTGGGCCTGCCGGCGGACCTCGCCCGGCGCCCGCCCGCCGCCCTTTCGGGCGGGCAAAGACAACGGGTCGCCATCGCCCGCGCGCTCGCCTGCCAATCGCGGGTGGTGGTGCTCGACGAGCCGACCTCGGCGCTCGACGTGCTGGTTCAGGCGCGCGTGCTCAGGCTTCTTGACACGCTGCGCGCCGAACGCGGCCTCACCTATCTGTTCATCACCCACGATCTTTCGGTCGTGCGCAACATCGCCGACCGGATCGCGGTGTTCGAGCAGGGGCGGATGGTCGAGATCGGCGCGACCGAGGCGATCTTCTCGAACCCGCGGCAAGCCTACACGCGACGGCTGATCAGCGCCGTGCCCGTCGTCACCGAACAGGAACTGGCGCTGCGGGACAGGCTCGCCGCCGACATCGAAGAGGACGCGTCTTGACCGACCTGCACCCTTTCGCCGCGGCGCTTGCGGCATCGGGCGACCAGCCCCGCAATGTCTTCGACGCGCTCTGCGCGCTCGCCCGAAACACGATCGGCGCGCGCCTTTTCACGCTGATGACGTTCGATGCGGCAACGCGCGAGGCACGGCGCATCTATTCGAACATGCCCGACGCCTATCCCGAACAGGGCACCAAGCCGGTCAACCAGACCCGCTGGACGGCCCATGTGCTCGACGGCCACCGCACCTTCGTCGCCAACGACATTGACGGCATTGCCGAGGTCTTCGGCGATCATGAGCTGATCGCCGCGCTCGGCTGCGAAGCGGTGATGAACGTGCCGGTCGTCATCGGTGGCGAAGTCCTGGGCACGATCAACTGCCTCGACCGCGCCGGCCACTACACGCCGAACCGCATCGCCGCCGCCGAAGCGCTGCGCCTGCCCGGCGCCGCCGCCTTCCTGCTCAACGATCACCTGTCCGCAAGGGGAGCCTGACCATGCCGACGAAGACCACCCGCGTTGCCACAGATGTCGGCGGAACCTTTACCGATCTGGTCGTCTTCGAGACCGACGAAGCGACCGGCGAGGCCCATATCCGCACCGCCAAGTCGGACACCACACCGCCCGATTTCGAACAGGGCGTGCTGAACGTGCTCGAAAAGGGGGGCGTCGATCCGTCGGCGATCGACTTTCTCGCCCATGGCACCACGGTCGTGATCAACGCGCTGACCGAGCGCAAGGGCGTCAAGGTCGGCCTGATCACGACCCGAGGCTTCCGCGACACGCTGGAGATCGCGCGCGGCAACCGGCCCGACTTCTTCAACCTGCACTACCGCAAGCCCGAACCCTTCGTGCCGCGCTATCTGCGCCGCGAACTGCCCGGCCGCATGACCTACAAGGGCGAGGAGCGCAGCGCCCTCGATATGTCCGGCCTGCCGGCGATCCTCGACGATTTCCGCGCCGAGGGCGTCGAGGCGGTCGCCATCTGTTTTCTGCATTCCTACGCCAATCCGGCGCATGAAAAGGCAGTGCTCGACGCGGTGCGCAAGCTCTGGCCGGAGGCGTCGGCCGTCGCCTCGCACCAGATCACCCGCGAATGGCGCGAATATGAGCGCACCAACACGGCCGTTCTGTCGGCCTATGTGCAGCCCGTCGCCGAGCGCTATCTGAGCCGGCTCGATAAGGGCCTGAGATCAAAGGGCTTTTCCGGCAGCCCCTACATCATGCAGTCCAATTGCGGCGTCGATTCGCTGCAAGCGGTCTCGCGCATTCCGATCACCATGGTCGAATCCGGGCCCGCATCGGGCTTCTGGGGCGCGGCCGAACTCGGCAAGCTGATCGGCGAGCCCAACGTGCTCGCGCTCGACATCGGTGGGACCACCGCCAAGTGCTCGCTGATCGAGCATGGCCAGATCAAGATCATGACCGACTACTGGATCGAACGCGACCGGACATCGGCGGGCTATCCGGTCATGGTGCCCGTTGTCGATCTGGTCGAGATCGGCAATGGCGGCGGCTCGATCGCCTGGGTCGACGACTACGGCAAGCTGCATGTCGGCCCGCAATCGGCGGGCGCCCAGCCGGGGCCGGCCGCCTATGGGCGCGGCGGCACCGAAGCGACGACGACCGACGCCAATCTCTGGCTCGGCCGCATCAATCGCGACTATTTCTGCGGCGGCGAGATCGATGCCGACATGCAGTCCGCCGAAACGGCGATCAGGGCGGTCGGCGACAGGCTTGGCGTCGACGCCGACGAAGCGGCGCGCGGCATCATCCGCATCGCCAACAACAATATGGTCAACGCGCTCAAGCTGGTCTCGCTCAACCGTGGGTTCGATCCGCGCGACTTCACGCTGGTCGCCTTCGGCGGTGGCGGGGCGATGCACGCGGTGGCGCTGGCTCGGGAACTGGGCGTCGGACGCGTCGTCGTGCCCGCCGGCGCTGCCGTCTTCTCGGCCTGGGGCATGATGATGTCCGACCTTCGCCGCGACTATTTCGTCACCAGCCTGGCCGATCTGGTGCCGGACAATGCCGCCTCCATCGAGACCTTGTTCGCCGACACCGAGGCGGACGCCCGAAAGCAGTTCGAGGCCGAGGGCGTCACCGATGAGAAGGTGAGGTTCCTGCGGTTCGGAAAATTCCGCTACCAGAACCAGGAGCACACCACCGAGGTGCTGCTCGACGAAGGCGCGATCACGCCCGAGCGCGTCGCGGCGATCGAGGCGGCGTTCCACGAGACCTATGAGCGCGAATACACCTACCGGCTCGACGCGCCGGTCGAGATGGTCGGCATCCATCTGGTCGCCTCGGCCGAGGTCCGCAAGCCGACCATGACCGAACGGCCGCTGGGCGAGGACGATCCGAGCGCCGCCGTCAAGGGCGCGCGACGGGTCGACTATGCGCTCGAAGGAGTGCACGAGGCCATCATCTATGATGGCGGAAAGCTCCGGCCCGGCATGGTGTTCGAGGGACCGGCCATCGTCGAGGATCCGGGCACGACCATCGTCATCCATCCGGGCAGCCGGGCGACCATGGACGGCTACCGCAACATCGTCATCGATACCGGAGGAGGAGATACGGCATGACGGCCAACGATCCCATCACGCTGGAAATCATCCAGAATTCGCTGCAATCGGCGGCCGACGAGATGTTCGCGGCGATGAGGAAGACCGCGATGAGCTCGATCATCTACGAGGTCCTCGACATGGGCACGGGCATTCTCGACGCCGAAGGCGAGATCGCCTGCTCGGGCGCCGGCATCCCCGCCTTCATCGGCGTGCTCGACAAGGCGGTCAAGGTGATCGCGGCCAAATATGACGGCACGGTCAGGCCGGGCGACGTGTTCGCCACCAACGATCCCTATCATGGCGGCGTCACCCACCTCAACGACATCGTCGTCGCCATGCCGGTCTTCGCGGACGGCGAACTGATCGCCTGGACCGCCAACATCGCCCACAATTCCGATGTCGGCGGCATGGCGCCGGGATCGCTGTCGGGCGATGCGACCGAGATCTTCCAGGAGGGCCTGCGCCTGCCGGCCGTCAGATTGATCGCCGAGGGCGAGCCGATCAAGCCGGTCTTCGACATCGTCAAGGTCAATTCGCGCATGCCCGACGTCTTGGAGGGCGATGTGTGGGCGGCGATCGCATCGGCGCGCATCGGCGCCAAGCGCCTGGAGGAGATCGCGGCAAAATACGGCACGCCGACCTTCAAGACCGCCATGGATCATTTCATGGACTATGGCGAAAAGGTCTCGCGCGCCGAACTGGCCAATTTGCCAAAGGGCACGTTCGAACTGTCCGAGGAACAGGACGACGGCCGTATCTTCAACGTCAAGATCACGATAACCGACGACAGCTTCACCGTCGATCTGCGCGACAATCCCGACCAGTCGCCGAACCCGGTCAACACCAGCCGCGACGGCGTCATGGTCGCCGCCCAGATGATCTTCAAGTCGCTGACCGATCCCTATTCGCCGGCAAACGGCGGCTCGTTCCGCCCCATCGGCCTGCTGACGCGGGAGGGCTCGGTCTTCCACGCCTCCGAGCCCGCGCCCATCGGCTTCTACTACGAGATCGAGCTGCGGGTTTACGACATTATGTGGCGGTGCCTTGCCCCGCACATGCCCGACCGGCTGGCGGCCGGCCATTTCGCCTCGGTGTGCGGCACCTTCATCGGCGGCATCCACCCCGACACGGGTCGGCAATACACCATCATCGAGCCGCAGCTCGGCGGCTGGGGCGCCAGCCGGCAGGCCGACGGCAACAGCGCCATCTTCTGCGGCTTTCACGGCGAAACCTACAATTGCCCCGCCGAGATCAACGAGGCGCGCAACGGGCTGTTCGTCGACCAGATGGCGCTCAACCTGGAACCGGGCGGCGAAGGCGAGCGAACGGGCGGGCGCGGCATCGTGATGGACTATCGCGTGCGTGCCGACAACGGCTTCCTGACCGCCGGCTACACGCGCTCCAAGTTCCCCGCCTGGTCGCTCGACGGCGCCGCGGAAGGCTCGCCCAACTATGTCGAATATCGGCCAAGGGACGGCGAGCCGCAGCGCTTTGCCTTCGTCTCCGGCCTGACCACCCGCGCCGATGACGTGATCCGCGTCGTGACCGGCAATGGCGGCGGGCTGGGCGATCCGAAAAAGCGCGACCCCGATGCGGTGCGCCGCGACGTCAGGAACGGGCTCGTCACGCCCGAGCGCGCCCGCGCGGTCTATGGCGTTTCGGTTTGAACGAAAGACGGAGGAACGACGATGGCCCAACCCCTCAGGATCATGTATCTGAGCCCGGTCGCCAATGGCGGCGCCGACGACCCCATCTTCGCCGAGATGGCACGGGAGGCGAAACTGCCGGGCACCGAGGTGCATGTCACCTCGCTGCCCTGCGATGACGGCGCCTTCACTCATATCGAATTCCGTTCCTACGAGGCGATCGTCACGCGCGGCATCATCCGCGCGACGCGCGCGGCGGCCCGCGAGGGGTTCGACGCGCTGGCCATCGGCTGCTTCTACGACACCGCCCTGCACGATGCGCGGGAGATTTCCGGCGAGATGATCGTCACCGCGCCGTGCATGGCCTCCTGCGAGATCGCCGCCAGCCTCTCCAACCGTTTCGGCATCATCGTCGGACGGCGCAAATGGGTGAACCAGATGCATCGGGCGGTCCGCGAACATGGCCATGGCGAACGGCTGAGCGGCTTCTACCATGTCGAACTGGGCGTCAACGATTTCCAGAAGGACCATCGCGTCACCGAGGGCAGGCTGGTCGAGGCCGGACGCAGGGCGGTCGAGGACGACCATGCCGAGGCGATCATCCTAGGCTGCACGCTGGAAGTCGGCTTTCATGCCCAATTGCAGAAGACGCTGGGCATTCCGGTGATCGATCCGTCGACGGCGGCGCTCAAGCGGGCCGAATATGCCGCGCTGCTCAAGCGTCAGTGCGGCTGGGTGCCGAGCCGCAAATGGTCCTGCGAAGCCCCGCCCGAAGAGGAGATCGCCCGTTTCGGCGGTTTTGACGAGGGCGAGGCCTTCGGCAACCGGATCATTGTCGAGGCCGATCCGGCCGCAGCGCCGCTGGCCGCCTGAACGAAACCGAAAGGACCGAAAATGCCAAGCCCACAGACAAAGGCGCGCCTTGGCGCGCTGCGCCAGCGCATGGCGGACAAGGACGCCGATCTCGTCGCGCTCGGCCCGGGCGCGCACATGCATTGGCTGCTCGGCTACCACCCCCATGCGGACGAGCGGCCCTGCCTGCTGCTCGTCGGTGCGGCCGGCGAAGCCATGGTGATGCCCGCGCTCAATGCAGAGGGCGCGCGCGAACATGTCGATCTTGCGTTCCATGAATGGTCCGATGCCGATGGCCCCGGCGCGGCCCTTGCGGGCGCGCTTGCCGATGTCGGCGCGGTCGGCGCCAAATCCGTGGTGCTCGACGAGACCATGCGCGCCGACTTCGCCCTGCTCGTGCTCGACGCCCTGCCGGCCGCGTCGCCCGCCTTCACCGGCGAGACGGTCGGCGCCCTGCGCATGCGCAAGGACGATGGTGAATATGCCCTCCTCAAGCGGAACGCCCTCGTCAACGACCGCGCCATGCGCGCCGCTTTCGCCGCGCTCGGGCCCGGCATCACCGAGACCGGCGTCGCCGATGCCGTCGCCGCGCAATTTGCGGCCGAGGGCGCAAGGCCGATCTTCATGATCGTCGGCGCGGGTCCGAACGGCGCCTTTCCGCACCATGCGACGGGCGACCGATCGCTTGCCCGGGGCGACGCCGTCGTCATCGATATCGGCGCGCAAAGGGACGGCTTTCCCTCCGACATGACGCGCATGGCCGTGCTGGGCACGCCGCCGGAGGGCTATCTGGACGTTCATGCCGTCGTCGAGCGGGCCGTTCAGGCCGCCC
Organism: Roseitalea sp.; assembly: GCF_984466335.1. Lineage (NCBI taxonomy): Bacteria > Pseudomonadati > Pseudomonadota > Alphaproteobacteria > Hyphomicrobiales > Ahrensiaceae > Roseitalea > Roseitalea sp. Next base: position 29,443 of record NZ_CFIFWG010000007.1, read on the forward strand.
TCGCCGCGGCAAGGCCCGGCGTCAAGGCGAAAGAGGTCGACACCGCCGCCCGGACCGTCATCGCCGAGGCCGGCTATGGCGAGCATTTCGTCCACCGCACCGGCCACGGCCTTGGCATCGAGGTGCACGAGCCGCCCTATCTGACCTCGGTGTCCGAAACCGTGCTCGACGAGGGCATGGTGTTTTCGATCGAGCCGGGCATCTATCTGCCGGGACGGTTCGGCATCAGGCTTGAGGAGATCGTCATCCTGCGCGCCGACGGGCCGGAGATCCTGTCCGAGCTGCCCCGCGACCTGTTCGTCGCGAGCGCCTGACATGGCCGCCGACCCGATCACCCTGTCGGTCATCCAGGCCGGCTTGGCCGCCGCCGCCGACGAGATGTTCGCCGTTCTCAGGAAGGCGGCGATGAGCCCTATCATCTACGAGGTGCTCGATGTCGGCACCGGCATCACGGATGCGCGCGGGGAACTTGTCTCCTCGGGCGCGGGCATCCCCACGTTCGTCGGCGTTCTGGACAAGGCGGTCAGGCGCATCGTCGCGCTCGAAGGGATCGAGGCGGTGCGCGAAGGCGACGTCTTCATCACCAACGATCCCGCCCATGGCGGCGTCACCCACCTCAACGACGTGGTGATCGCCATGCCGGTCTTCGCGCGCGGCCGGCCGATCGCCTGGGCCGCCTCGATCGCCCACTGGAACGATGTCGGCGGCATGACGCCGGGGTCCATGTCGACCGCGGCGACCGAGATCTTCCAGGAAGGGCTGCGCCTGCCCGCCATACGGCTGTTTTCGGGTGGCGCGCCGGTCGAGCCGGTGTTCGACATCATCGCCGCCAATTCGCGCCTGCCAGACTTCGTGCGCGGCGATCTTTGGGCGCAGATCGCCGCCGGCCGCCGCGCGGCGACGCGCATTGCCGCGCTCGCTGAGGGCTACGGCATCGACACGTTCCAGGACGCGCTCGCCGGCCTTTTCGCCGAAGGCGAACGGCGCGCGCGGGACGGGCTGGCGGCCCTGCCCCAGGGTGAATATGCGATCACCGAGGAGCAGGACGACGGCGCGCTGTGGCGCGCGCGCGTTCGCGTGCGGCCGGACCGCTTCACCGTCGATCTGACCGGCAATCCGGCCCAGCGCGATGCGCCGCACAACACCAGCCGCGACGGCGCGGTGATCTCCTCGCAGATGATCTTCCGCGCGCTAACCGATCCGACGCTCGCCGCCAATGCGGGGTCGTTCCGCCCGCTCGAAGTCATCACCGAGCCGGGCACGATCTTTCACGCCACCGGCACCGCGCCGCACGGCTATTATTTCGAAACCCGCATCCGGCTCTACGACATGCTGTGGCAATGCATGGCGCGCGCCCTGCCCGAGCGCCTGCCGGCCGGCCATTTCGGCTCGATCTGCGGCACCGTCATTGCCGGCGACCATCCCGATACCGGCCGCCGATACACGATGGTGGAGCCGCAGATGGGCGGCTGGGGCGCGACGGCCGAAAGGGACGGGCTCGATGCGATGTATTCGGCGAGCCACGGCGAGACGTTCAACTGCCCCGCAGAAATCTGCGAGGCGCGCTACGGGATCGATGTCGAGCACAGGCGGCTCAGCGAAGCCGCCGAGGGCGCGGGCCTGCACCGCGGCGGCAAGGGCCTTCAGGTGCGCTACCGGCCGCGCGGCCGCGCCATCCTGTCGGCGGGCTACAGCCGCAACCGCGTGCCCGTCTGGGGGTCGAGCGGAGGCGAGGCGGGCGGCGCCAACGCGCTCGGCGTGACACGCGCGGACGGCACGGCCGAGCGCTACGCCTTCGTCAGCGGCCTTGCGATCGAGCCCGGCGACATGATCGACATCCGCACCGCCAATGGCGGCGGCTGGGGAAGCCCCGGACCGGGCCGCTGATCCTGCCATGGCGCCAACGGGCGCCATGGCATGCGCTCAAAATGGCATCCGCTTGAAATGACCTGCGCTTAGAGAGGTCGAGCCCGTGGCGGATGTCGCGCGCGATTGACCGTCTTGCCGGCATCAAGCCCGGCCGGCTCCCCGTGCCGGCTCCGGCAGCCTCCAGTCGATCGGCGTCAATCCCCTTTCCTGCAGGAAGGCATTGGTCCGCGAGAACGGCCGGGAGCCGAAGAACCCGTTATGCGCCGAGAGCGGCGATGGGTGCGGCGCCGTCAGCGCCAGATGTCTGGACCGATCGACGAACGCCGCCTTCTTCTGCGCATAACTGCCCCAAAGGATGAAGACGGCCGGCGTCTGCCGCGCATCGACCAGCCGGATCACCGCGTCGGTGAAGCGTTCCCAGCCGCGCCCGCGGTGCGAGGCGGCCTGGTGCGCCTGCACGGTCAGAACCGAGTTGAGCAGCAAGATGCCCTGCCGCGCCCAGTGCTCCAGATTGCCGTGCCCGGCCGGCGCGATCCCCAAATCGGTCTCAAGTTCGGTGTAGATGTTGACGAGCGAGGGCGGAATGCGCACGCCCGGCCGCACCGAAAAGCACAATCCATGGGCCTGTCCCGGTCCGTGATAGGGATCCTGGCCCAGGATCACCACGCGCACGCGGTCGAGCGGTGTCGCATCGAGCGCGTGGAACCATTCGCCGCCGGGCGGGAAGATGCGCTTGCCCGCCGCCTTCTCGGCGACGAGGAAGCGCTTCAGTTCGGCCATATAGGGGCTGTCGAACTCGCCCTGGAGCGGCGCCAGCCAGCTCTCGTGAAGCTTGATGTCGGTCATGCTGTTCCGATCGATGTCGGGGCGTTGAAACCTCGTCCCAGTTTGGGCGGCAAGCGGCCGCCTGTCACCGATGCGGGCGGGCGCGCCGGCCCTCATCCACAGCCAATCCGTGGTGGCGGTCGAGGCGGGTCACGCATATGTTATCGCGCGCGCGCCGCCGTTTCGCGATGCGCCATGTTGGCACCCGATTCGCGGCGCTGCTATAGGGAGCGAAACGATCAACCCTTGGAGATGTTCGATGGCCGACACGCCGCTTCCGACCCGCCGCTCCGCGCTCCTTGCCCTGGCCGGCGCGCCCCTGGCCTTGACCGCGCTCGACCGGCGCGCGCGCGCGCAGGCCGCCCCCGCGGCCGAGGGCCGGGTCGACATGGACAGCCTGCTTGAGCCCGGTCCGCTGCCGGAGATGGCCAAGGGCGACCCGAACGCGCCGGTCAGGATGGTCGAGTACGCCTCGATGACCTGCGGCTATTGCGCCAGCTTCCACAACGATACCTGGCCGGTGCTCAAGGAGAAATACATCGAGACCGGCAGGCTCTACGCGGTCATCCGCGAATTCCCGTCCGACGCGCGCGCGGCAGCGGCCTTCATGCTGGCGCGCTGCGCGCCCAATGACGGCTATTTCCCGATGATCGATGTGCTGTTCGAACAGCACGGCACATGGGCACGCGCGGAAAATGCGCGCATACCGCTCGAAAACATCGCAAGGCTCGCCGGTTTTACACAAGAGAGCTTCGAGGCCTGCTTGACCGATCAGCAACTTCTGAACGATGTCAATGCCGTCCGCCAGCGCGGGGCAGAGGAGTTCGGCGTCAACGCGACCCCGACCTTCTTCATCAATGGCGGCAAGTACACCGGAGCGCTCTCGGTTGAACAAATGTCGGCCATCATCGATCCGCTGCTCTGACCGCTTTCGGGCGTGGCCGGACCGGCATGGCGCGGGCCCCCGCCATGCGCTTTGAGAAACTGCGCCTGATCGGGTTCAAGAGCTTCGTCGAACCCGCCGAATTCATCATCGAGGGGGGGTTGACCGGCATTGTCGGCCCCAATGGCTGCGGCAAGTCCAACCTTGTCGAAGCGTTGCGCTGGGTGATGGGCGAAAGCTCGTACAAGAATATGCGCGCCTCGGGCATGGACGATGTCATCTTCTCGGGTTCGGCCACCCGGCCCTCGCGCAACATGGCCGAGGTCTCGCTGTTCCTCGACAATGCCGACCGCACCGCGCCCGCCGCCTTCAACGAGCACGACAAGCTGCAGGTCACGCGCCGCATCGAGCGCGAGGCAGGCTCGGCCTATAAGATCAACGGCCGCGACGCGCGCGCCCGCGACGTGCAGCTTCTGTTCGCCGACCAGTCGACCGGCGCCCGCTCGCCCTCCATGGTCGGCCAGGGCCGGATCGGCGAACTGATCCAGGCCAGGCCGCAGGCCCGCCGCGCTCTGCTTGAGGAAGCGGCCGGCATCTCGGGCCTTCACTCGCGCCGGCACGAGGCGGAACTGCGCCTGCGCGCCGCCGAAAGCAATCTGGACCGGCTCGACGACGTGGTCGCCGAACTCGAAAGCCGGATCGAGAGCCTCAAGCGCCAGGCGCGGCAGGCCAACCGTTTCCGGACGCTGTCGCGCGACATTCGCGCCGCCGAGGCGACGCTTTTGCATTTGCGCTGGGTGCAGGCGAAAGCCGTCGAGGCGGAGACGCAATCGACCCTTTCGACCGCGACCGGGCGAGTGGCCGAGCAGGCGCGGGAACAGATGGAAGCCGCGCGGACGCAGGCGATCGCCCACAAGGCGCTGCCGGGTCTGCGCGAGGCCGAGGCCGAGGCGGCGGCGGGCTTGCAGCGCCTGACCATCGCCCGCGACCAGCTCGATGCCGAGGTCGAGCGCCTGGCCGCGCGCAAGCGCGAATATGAACAGCGCCTTGACCAGCTTGCCGCCGACCTGGCCCGCGAGAAGCGGCTGACCGAGGACAATGCGCAGATGGTCACCGCGCTCGATGCGGAGAGGGCGGAACTGGTCGCCGCCGAAGAGGGCGAGGGCGCGCGCGAGGACGCGCTGGCGCAAAAGCTGGAAACGGCGCGCCAGGCGCTCGAACGGAGCGAAACGCAATTGGCGCGTGCCACCGAGACGCGCGCGGAGACCGCGGCATTGCGGACCCAGCTCGAACGACGCATCGGCGAGACGGCCGGGCGCTGCGACCGGCTCGAACGCGACCGCGCACGGGCCGAGGCGGAACGCGCAGGGATCGCCGAACGGATCGCCGCGCTGGTCGATCCGGCCGAAAGGCAGGCGGCGGTCGAGGGCGCGGACGCCGACGTCGCCGCCGCCGAGCGCCGGGCCGCCGAGGCCGAACGGGCCGCCCAGGCGGTGCGCGCGGCGCAGGCGTGCGTGCAACCGGACCTGGCCGATGCGCGCAACGCGCTGGCCGCCCTTGAGGCGGAGGCGCGCACGATCGCCAAACTGCTCAATGCGGGCGATGCGGGCCTGTTTCCGGGCGTCATCGAATCCCTGCGGGTCGACAGGGGCTATGAGACGGCGCTCGGCGCGGCCCTTGGCGACGACCTGGAGGCGCCGGTCGATGCCGGTGCGCCGGTCCGCGATCCCGACGGACCCCGGTTCGACCCGCGGGCG